>PWTU01000247.1 GCA_003562775.1 Ignavibacteriales bacterium | reverse complement strand
CTTTCGGACTTATCCCTTCACGGGCAAGCACGCGATAAAAAGTTAGTAATAGTATCTTAATATCCAAAAGGAGCGAGCAATTATCAACATAATAAACATCGTGATCGAATTTTTCTTCCCAGCTTAACAGGTTCCGACCTTGTACCTGTGCCCAGCCGGTAATGCCGGGTTTTACATCATGCCGTCTGTTTTGCTCCGGTGTATATTTATCAAGGTATTCCATCAATAAGGGACGCGGACCGACAAAGCTCATATCGCCTTTCAAAATATTGTACAGCTCGGGGAGTTCATCAAGACTGGTACTGCGTAATTTTAATCCGAACGGAACTAACCGTTGTTCATTCGACAGTAAATTACCATGGGAATCTTTTAAATCGAGCATGGTCCGGAATTTGAATATGCCAAATGGTATTCCGTTCAACCCCGGACGAACCTGCCGGAAGATAACGGGACTGCCGAGCTTTATATATACGAGTATTGAGACCACTGCCAGGAAAGGAATAGCTACGATAAATCCCGGCATAAGGAGTATGAGATCGAAAAAACGTTTACCGTATTTTTTATAAAAGGTGTATTGCATTATTGATTATTATTCAAATCTTGTTATTACAGTAGCATAAATTTATCTTGATTGGGAAGATTGTGATTATTTCAAAAAAAAATTATCAGATTGATAAAATCATGTCTTCGGAATTTTTGAAATAGAGCGTATTGGTTTAGCCGGCACGCCTCCTACCGTTTGTCCCGGATCGACATTACGGATAACCGCCGATCCCGCCCCCAAAACAGACCATTCACCTATCGTTATCGATTGTTTTACCGATGAACCGATACCAACAACACAACCTTTCGATATATGGGTGTTACCCCCAATCCCGACATTAGGAGCAAGAAATGAGTAATCCTCAACCGTGACATCATGCCCGACCGCACAGTTCATATTTATCATCACAAACCTGCCAATTTTTGAACCGACATTGATCGATGTTCCGGGATAGATAATGCTTCCATCACCAACCGTCACATCCTTAGCTATCCACGTGTGTGGATGAACTATTGCGGGGAAATTGGTACATCCGAATTCTTGAAGTCTGCCTACCAGGCGGTATTTTACGGCAGGATCGGACAATGCTATCACGACCGCGACACCGGGATTATCTTTTAACCATGAGCTTGTCCCGAGAACCGGTATTCCATCAACATAGCTATCATTCTTGCTCAGATCGTCATCTATGAATCCGAATATATTCCACGTTTTGGATATTAGATTGATCTCTTGTATTGAATGTAAAACAAACCTCCCGACACCACTCGATCCAAGGATAACGATATCGTTCATGATTTGTACTCGATCTTTAATTTATGTTATAGTCCTCACTATACTTCGAATAGTATTTTCAACAAGTGTATTAATTACCCGAAATTGCATTCGTTGTGAATCTATTATCGGTAATCTCCGATGAATATAGAATCCGACCAGAGCATCTTTTTAAAATAGCCGGGCAAAAATCTACGTATGAAACGCCCGGGTAGCAGACCGGCCTTGTAAGCGCCCATACCAATCCGAATCTTAACCATTTTCATTCCCCTCCTACTCATAACTTGCATACGGTTAAATTTCTGCAAAGACTCCCTTTCAGCTAACTCAAGGGGAAGTATCTTCTCTTTCTCTGCTTTATAGATCACATTCGTAATCTTTCGTTTAACCTCACTTTGGATGAAATCTGATATTTGTACCTCTGTGCATCCAAGAAATTCCATCGTGCTTCCGAGTGCTCCCCCGCAACTGGCTACAAAATGGGGAATTGAAAGAATGCCCCTTTTTAACAATACTATTTCAGCATCCGTTGTGACTGCACAATTTGCGCCGGGAGCTATGATCTTAGCTTGAATATGATCAACATTTTGAAGAGTAATACTCCACGCTCTAGCACAAGGCGAGAAAATATCCACATTTAAACTCAATAATTCATCCCTTCCAATCCTCTCTCCTTCGACATGATTGACCATACTGCTCCCGAATTCACGATTGAGCTTTAGAAGTCGTGCAATATTCAGTCCTTTTGGATCATATACTGCTCCTTGAATGGTAGATATGGCAAGTACTTTTACTCCCCGTTCTGCATAACTCATGGCTAAAGGACCTCCCACGTTACCAAACCCTTCAAGCGCGGCTGTACACCGGGAAAAATTAAGCCCTAATTTTTCGACGGCAGCCTGTGCAGCAGCAAGTACCGAAAAGCTCGTATAGTAGCCGGATTGAGCATGTGCTATAGGATTTAGTCGGCGGGAAACTCTGAAACCGGCCGATTTTCTGATCACCCGGAGAGCATCGAGATCGACACCCATATCCGAGCCCGGTTCATAAATGCTTTTTTGTACAAGCGGAGCCAACTTTTCACCGAATTCCTGGAGAATTTCCCGTTTAGTTGTTGGATTGTTTTCCGGATCGGCAATAATGCCTGCTTTCGCTCCACCCCGTGGAATACCTAAGAAGCCGTATTTAAGCGTCATAGTCCGCGCTAGATGTGTTAATTCATGGGGCGTCACATCTGGCATCATCATTACTCCACCTGAGGACTTACCATTGATAATCGAGTCTATCGCAACATATCCTTTCCATGGATGCATCTGACCCTCGAGAACACAGATAAATTGATTGCAAGATAGTTTTTCGGGTATTTCCATTGTAGTTTTCAATATACCATACATTGATGATTCGTTAATGGTTATATGTACTGTAAGGTTTAATTTAATTATTGGCTAAGGATATCAGCTTCAATATTTTCTTTATTATAAGTATTAATAATCATAGGGCGTTTACCGGAAGGAAGGGAAGGGATAGATTTGGGATAGTTAAAATCAATTACCGAATCAGTGCCCAATAATTCCTTGAATTTTTGTTCTAGGATACCTTCATTCTTATCCGTAAATTTTTGTGTTGTTACCAAATTCAGCAGATAACTGTTTTTCCGTTTTTGGCAAAATTGATACTGGATAATATTCTGATCAGAACTCATAATATCGTATATCACTGCCCAGGATATCTTCGATCCTTTAGTGCTGTATATCGTTTCTATTATTCTCCCTTCGGGATTTTGAATACACTCCGCTCCATATTTATTTCTTGATATCAGCACAGCGGTATCCCCCGTTTCGTAGCGTATGAGAGGCATTGCATACGAGAAAAGGTCGGTAACCACAATACGTCCCTCTTCTCCTTCTATTACGGGGCGATCGCTGTCGAAAGCCAACAATTCAACTATATACGATGCACGGTTGATGTATATAGTATTATCCGATCCGGTTGAATGACCGAGCACACCGGTCTCCATAGTGGCATATCTGTTATAAACCGGACATTGAAATACCTCCTCAATCTTTCCTTTAATTTT
>PWTU01000508.1 GCA_003562775.1 Ignavibacteriales bacterium | reverse complement strand
TCGGAGAAAAAAGCACGAACCGTACAAGCTTAATTTCAGGATGCCGGGTTATGAAATTTATTACCGTACGCAGCGCTATTTCACTTGCTTCATCAACGGGATATCCGTACATACCTGTTCCGACCGACGGAAATGCAATCGTCTCGATTTTATATTGACTTGCAAGACGTAAGCTCTGCTCATAGCAGGACGTTAAGAACAATGCATCGTTGTTTGTATTGCCGTAAATCGGTGCGACGGTGTGAATAATATATCTCGATTTTAAATTATATCCTGCCGTAATTTTTGCTTCGCCGGTTTTACATCCGTTTAATTTCCGGCATTCATCCCATAATTCCGGTCCTGCGGCGCGATGCACTGCACCTGCAACACCGCCGCCCGGTGCAAGCTCGCTGTTCGCTGCATTTACAATTGCATCGGTATCCTGTTCGGTAATATTCCCCCGGATTAACTCCAGTTTCGATTTGTTGATTGTAAATTCCATGGTTGAATTACGAGTTACGAATTACGGATCACGTTAATTTTTAAAGATCAAATATAAAATCCACTTCTCTTTATTTCTTCAAAAACGGCGTCGGGAACCATGTATCGTATAGATTTTCCTTCACGTATTCTTCGCCGTATTTCCGTCGAAGATATCTCAAGATGCGGCAGATCGATTATCGTCACTTTTTCCAGAACATCACTCTGAACCTGCGAAACATCGAATCCTGGCCGCTTCATCGCAATCAACCGGCATCTGTCGAGTATCGCCTTGTAATCCTTCCAGTAATGAAACGTCACAAGATTATCAACACCGACTATAAGATAAAATGTAACATTTTTATACAATCTTTCAAGTGTGTCGAGCGTTTCGATGGTATATGACGTTCCTCCGCGCTTTATTTCAATATCCGACACCTCCAGTCTATCGTTACCTTCTACTGCACATTTCATTAATTTCAACCGTTGATCGCCATCAAGTAATGTATCGTTTTGCTTGTGCGGCGGAACAGCCGATGGAACAAACAATAGCGTATCGAGTTGTAGAATTTCATAGAGTAATTCAGCGAGGATTAAATGTGCAATATGCGGAGGATTAAACGAACCGCCGTAAATTCCAATGTTCATAGCATAGCCGTCATTGAATGCTTGTTTGATGATAACGTTTCACCTTAATTTTTTCAATTCGCCGCTCACTTTTACGCACAATGGTAAAGCTGATGTTGCCGAATTGTATTTCCTCCTTCGGTTCGGGAATTCTACCGGTTAATTTGTGAAGAAAACCGTTTACCGTTTCATAGCCGACATCTTCGGGTAATTGTGCTGAAAACGTTTTGTTAAAATCGGAGATATTCATGCCACCGTCGATTATCCAGGTACCATCGGTATCCTTCGTATAACTGAGCTTGATTTCGTCATACTCGTCATGTATTTCTCCGATTATCTCTTCAATAATATCTTCGAGCGTGATGATTCCTTCCGTACCCCCGAATTCATCGATCACTATTGCAAGATGAATTTTCTGCTGCTGAAATTCGCGCAGGAGCTGGCTGATTTTCTTTGTTTCGGGCACAAAACTCGCCGGCCGGATAATATCCTCGAGAACTATTGCTTCGCCATATTCGATCATACTAATGAGATCTTTAGCAAACACAATTCCGACTATATTATCAATAGTTTCATTATAGACCGGTATTCTGGAAAACCCTTCCTCGGTCACAACCTTTATAATCTCCTCGCGTTCGGAATTTACTTCAAGGGCAACGACATCCGGCCGCGGAATCATAACTTCCTTCGCCGTTGTTTCGGTGAATTCAAGCACACGATTAATGATCTCGTATTCTGCAGTATCGATTATTCCCGATCGCCTGCCTTCTTCTATAAAGTACAAGAGTTCGGATTTGGAAATACTCGACGGATGCCCGTTGACGGATTGTCGCGAAAAGATTTTGCTAATGCCGCCGGCCAGCGAGATAACCGGATATATGACGGCAACCATCCATCGTTGAATGGGCGCAAGCGAGAGAGCGATCGGCGCCGCAAATCTCTGACCGATTAACCTGGGTATTTGATACACAAATATTTGTATTACGAGTATAAGCAGCACCCCCGTGAGAAACAACGAGACGGGATAGCTTACCCATTGCAGCCATTGATTCGATATAGTGCGTATAAATGGTTCAAACAAACGTGCAATGAACAGACCCGAATTTGCCGCTGCAAGAAGAAGGAAAAACAGCGTTACAATTTTTGATGTATAAACAAAATCTTCTATCGATTTATACAATTGTTGTAATGAGTGCGCCCCTTTTCGTTTTTCGCCGGCGAGGCGATATACCTGTTGCCGGCCAAGACTTATCATAGCCGTTTCCGCACAGACTACTACTGCGGCTATAAATAACAATAATACTGCAATCATCAATTCATTCATCTGTATATACTACTTCCTCTAATACCAAACCGACTGCCGGTGCGGTATGACCGGCGTCTTTCCTGTTCCCCGATTGTAATGCTTTTTTAATTTGATCGACGGGAAAATAACCGCGGCCTATATCGATCATCGTTCCTGTCAGCGATCTCACCATACCGTGTAAAAATCTATTCGCATGAATTCTGAAAATCAATTTATTCCAACTTCGCTCCCAGCGGGCCAGAGTAACCGTACACCGGTAATGATTTACTTCCGATCCACTTCTTGTAAAGGCACGGAAATCGTGTTCACCGACAATTTCCGAACAACATTCATCCATTACATCGAAATTAATCGGATAACGCACATATAATGCAATCCTCCGGTCGATTGCACACGGTACTAAACTAATAGTATACGAATATCTACGCTCACGCGCACTATACCGTGCGTGAAAAGATGAATCCGCTTCACTTACCTGCAGTATTGCGATATCGTTTGGAAGTATGCCGTTCAGGGCTTCAAATATTTTGTTACAGGAAAGATTGGTATCGGTGATGACGTGTGCGACCTGTCCCCGTGCATGAACTCCGGAATCTGTGCGGCCGGAACCGACAACGATCGCATCGCTGCCGGTAAATTGCTTAAATGCATCCTGTATGGTTCCCTGTACCGACCGGCCTGCCTTTGACGGTTGTATCTGCCAGCCGACGAAGTCAGTGCCGTCATATTCAATGAGCAGTTTTAATCGACGTGAAGAATCGTGTGCCGGGTCGTCCATGAGTATGGTTCAAAAGGTATGTTGTATTCCCGCTACAAATCCGTTGTGAAGCGGCAGAATGCCGAAAGACCAATGGGATTGTGCTGCCCGCTCATTGTAGAGTCGTGCGGAATTTCCTGCAATTATCGCACTGATTATATGATTTGCTACAATCGCGGTGCCGACAAATTTAATTGCATTAAACATTTGATCGCTGCGTACGCGCAGATCCCGGTATTCCCG
>PWTU01000096.1 GCA_003562775.1 Ignavibacteriales bacterium | reverse complement strand
GTCCGCAGCAACCGGATTTCTTCCTCATACCGCCTCACCTGATTGAGGAGTTGCTGCTCTTCCGAAACATTCCGTTCCCGCCGTGCATACTGCAATTCGGTTTGTAAATCCTGTAACCGGTCTTCCCGTTCCTGCAGCCGATCCAGTATAGCACGTTTCTCGTCTTCAAGTGTATCAAGTTTACTCTGGAACGACTGCACATAAAGCACGAACATAACAATAGCTCCGGTGAGCGTACCGATAACCGGCGCCAGCAACGGAAGAACATACGTAAACTGATTAAAAAAGTACATTGACAGCGCACCGTACAATACAGCTAATGCGGCAACCGATAGCAATCCTTTTGCACCCGGCAGCAACCGCAGGACAACAGCACCCGCCAGCGTGAGAAGAACTGTTAAAAGTAATTCAACGAATGCCGGCGGATATCTCAGGAACCGTTTTTTAAGTATATTATCGATAATGGTTGCCTGATGTGCAATCGCCGGCAGATTATCGGTAAACGGTGAGGAAATAAAACCGCTTCGTCCTTCTGCAACGACTCCGATGAGTACTATTTTATCTTTTATCATTTGTCGTTGTGCAAGCGCTTCGGGGGTATCTTTCAGCAGGTGAGGAAATCGAAACGATCTGAACTTTCCGGTTGTCCCGAGATGGTTTATGCGAAATCTGTATTCCGTATCGACCGGGTAGAGATTGTAGGACCCGTTGTCTTTTGTTATGCGGATTTTATTATTTTTAAATTCGATGCCGCCTTCACGATCAACGTTAAAATACCGGCATGCGATCTCAAAACCGAAGGCGGCAATGGCACGATCGTTGGTAAACAGAAATGCAGGTACACGATCACCCCATCTGCCTTCAATATTGCTGTGACCGATTGCCCCGGCGGCCTGAGTAAGTTCATCGAACGGTGTTAGTATTTCAAATACCCGGCGGGGATGCGGGTTGGGAATCGGATAAAACAAATTACCGGAAATCGACTCGCTTTTTTCATTCAACTCGCTTCGCCGGCCATATGCGGAAACAACCAGCGACGGTGTACGTCGGGCAACCGATACCAGTAATTGATCATACTCAGGCGCTGCGTCTGAGTGTGATTCGAGAAAGACATGAAAACCGATGACCTGCGCTCCCCACTCCTGAATCCGGTCGATCATCAGTGCGTAATAACTTCGCTGTAAAGGCCAGCCGCCGAGCAATTGTATATCATCATTATCAAGATAGACGATAACAATATTCGTATCGGCGGGAATCTCACCGCGCACGTCATAGCGGATCGTCAACAACTGATCGTCGACCGGTCTTATTGAGAAAGTTAACAGAATGGCGAAAATCGCCAGAGAGATTCCGCTGATTATGTAAGCACGTTTGTTTATTTTCATGCTGATTGGTGGTATGCTTTATTGAGATCGCAACCACGCCTCGGGATCTTGTTTTTCCCGGTCTTTCCATATCTCAAAATGAATTTTCGATCCGCTTACCGATTCGCCGGATCGTGCGATCATATCACCGCCATTGACACGGTCGTTTTCCCTTACAAGAATATCCGAAAGATTTGCATATACAGTCCGGTATCCGTTATAATGATACACAATAACGATATTACCGTAGGCAGGCATCCAGTAAATATATGCGACGTCGCCCTCAGCCACCGCATATACCGGGCTTCCGGGAGGTACGGTGATATCGACGCCGGTATTTTCGGTAACGGTTTTCAGTACCGGGTGAACCTGTCTTCCGAATCGCGATGCTATCTGTCCGCCGCGTACGGGCCACGGCAAAGAACCTTTCATTGTATCAAAAGCAATTTCAGGCGGTACTATCTCCGTCGGTTTTCCCTCGCGCACCCGGTCTGCATCATCCTCTTCCCGTTGTTCCTGCACCGTAATTAAGTCCGCAATCACACGTCGTAATTGCAACTCTGCCTCCTGCTTGCGCACCAGCTCTCTCTCATACACCGTCCGGTCCTGCCGGATTTGGTTTAAAAGGTTCCGGCGTTCGACAGTCCGGTCGGCAAGGCGTTTTTCCTCCTGCTGTTTTTCGCGTATCACGCTGCGTTGCCGGTTCAATGCAATTTCGAGGCGGCTTTGTTGCTGCTGCATTTCTTGCTGCTTTTCCTGAATAGTATGCAGATCGCTGCGGCGTTGGTCCGAGAAACGCTTGAGATATTCCACTCTCACCATAAACTGACTTACCGACTGTGCACCCAACAGCAGTTCGATATCCTTTGCCGAACCCTGTTTGTACGCTGACTGTACGTATCGTGCATATTGTTTTCGGAGCTCTTCAATTTCGTTTTCGAGGATGCGAATTGTTCGCCGGGCTTCATCGATATCCCGGACGAGGCGCTGCTCTTCGCTTCTCAGGTCACGAATGTAGGTCCTCACCAGTACGGTCTGGCGGTCGAGATTTTCGAGCAGTGAAATCGATTCCTGCTCGGATTTTCGTGTCTCTTGAATCTTCTTCTCAAAGTTATCGATCTCTTCGCGTATGGATTCAAGCTCACGCTGACGCTGTGCAATTTCCTCTTCGGGAGATGAACCGCGCCCAAAGAGATATTGCGACTCGAGATTCAATATAACAAAGAGAATAAGAAAGGCGGCGATTCCCACGCCGATTTTTCCGAATGTGTTCATTGTTGCTCCGTCCACTCTATCACTCTTGCATTTGCGGGTATGGAATACGAAAATGAAAGCTCGTTTGCATTAAGATCGATTCTGTTATACGAAACCGAAAAACTTGCACGTTCCTGGTGCGAGATCACTCTTATTGATTGAGCCATTACCATTCCGTTCACTCTTGTAAACCGGTCATAGCGTTCTTCAAGAAGCGGGCGATCCCCTGCCGAGGAATATACCATTCGCGAAACAGTTCGGTAATACGGGTCGATCCAGTACCGCCTGATTGAACCGTGCGATCTGAAGATCAGCAAATACTGGTCGCCGTCGATTACATATTCATCGGGCCGTCCACGCTCGCTAAACAGCGTACGACTGCTTCCGAGAAACAAATCCATTATATCGTTCACACCGACGTCCATCCGCAGAAATGCCCGCAATATATCGTTCCGGGGTTCACCGATTATCGCTTCATTTGCCATACTATTATAAAACACAAATTCATTTTGCGACAGAAATACCGTCCCGACGTTAATTCCGAATGGACCGCGCAATCGCACCAGCAACGAATCGGGATGTTTCAGATCCATATTAAAATTACCCGAATTCGAAAAATCCCTGCTTTCAATCGAAATTGAGCCCCGCGCACGCAGAGACGTCTTTTTTGTATGATTCATTTCGACATCGCGAACCAGTTGCGCCGGCGTCACTCTATCGGTATCCAATACTACCCGCGGTGCGGGTGAACAACTGAATAACAGCACCGCCATAACTGC
>PWTU01000266.1 GCA_003562775.1 Ignavibacteriales bacterium | reverse complement strand
TTCCTGCCTGATGGTTAAGTTTACTTCTTCCGGATAATTAAAGGTTTGTTCATGATCGTTCATGGCTACAATAAAACCTTCGACCGGATCCTTCGCCGTTCCATTATTCGCTATCATGGATATGTAAAGGTTCCTGGTAAAAATACCGATGCCGCACTCCCGCGGCGGGTACGTTCCGATATATGCAAGTTTCATAAATTAAATATACAAAATACCTGTGCTAATCTCTAATTATTGTTCCTGAAGTGAAATAAGCACAAGAAGCCATGTTATCTTTTAATAATCTTTTTAAAAAGCAATGTGTCGGCAATTAGCAATTGGGATTGAAGATTATAATATTCAATAGCATCGTCTAACTCAATTGTAATGCTTCTTTTAATAATTCCTTTGTATCCATACACTGCATCCCTAGTTATTTAATGTTTCACAAAATATTTCTCAAGAAAAGTTACAAAGAATTATTTACCTCTCACTCCACGGCAGAGTTGGAAAACGCGGCTTACCAGCTGCAACCTCTTCAGGCCAGACAACCACCTTCTCACCGTCCTGCCATTGAATGAAGAGTCCCGTATTCGCAGTCTGGTATCCCCGATCGTCCACGGCGTACGGACCGAAGACTGTCTGCGTCTCAAGATTCAGTAATGCTTCCCGGAGCGCTCCGGAATCCAGCGTGCCGATCCGTTGAACTGCTTCCATAAATATCTGGCAACTGCCGTATGCACCTGCTGCGTGAAAGCTCGGATCCATGTTGAACTCTCTCCGGTATGCCTCGACGAACTCATCGATACCGGGGTTGGGCAGAACCGGCTCCCACGCCGAAAGTCCGTACGCGTACTCGGCTTTCTCACCGAGCGCTTCCTGAAATTCCGCGACCGCACCCGAGGTTCCGAACATCTGTACATTAACGTCAAGCTCTTTCATCTGCCTGACAAGGGTAATAAAATCTCCCAGCGGCGAGGCAGCCATCCCCAGAACTTCGACATTGTTTCTCCTGACCTTCATCAGAAAATCGGAGAAATCTTCGGTGCCCGTCAGATAGGTTTCATGGAGAACCACCTTCATATCTTTTTCTGTAGCAAGCTCTGCTGCTCCCGTGCCGGCGGCTTTCGGAAACAGTGCATCCTGCTGCAGGATGGCAACGGTATTGAGTCCGTTGTCGTATGCCATTTCGATCAACCCCGCCAGAAAAAGTTCTGCAGGCGGGAGAACCATGAAGAGATACTTTCTTCCCTGTTCCCAGATGGAAGAAGTGGCGGCGAGCGGCGATATATGCACCATCCGGTGTTTTTCGGTAACCGGCGCGACCGCCTCGGTGTGCGTCGATCCGTACGGCCCCATTATCGCATCAACTTTATCTTCGGTAATCAGTTTCTCATAAAGCTCAATTGCACGTTCGGGATCGGACCGGTCGTCGTAAATAATAAACTCTACTCTGCGCCCGAGAAGTCCGCTCTGATTGTTTATATCGATCTCGCAAAGTCTGTAGCCGTTTGCCGCGGCAATTCCCTGTGTCGAGAGTGCACCGGTTTTCGACATTGTCGCACCGATACGGATTGGTTCATCGGCGTGGAGTGGCTCCGTTATTGGAATAAAAGATACAAGTAGAATAGAAATACATGAAAGTGAATATAAGAATGACTTCATAGTAATTTCGAATGTGATGGTTGTGGGTTTGATTTATGGAAAATTAAGGATACGGGGAGTTAAATGCAATAAAATAATCAGACTACTAAAAATTGTATAAGTCGGTCTTTGTAGCCACGGATTGCACGGATATTTTCTAATACCTTTTAATTCTTTATAAATTTCTGAAATATTCTCCAATGTTTTTTTAAATCACGCCAAACATCTTCAAATTCCGGCAGTGTAGACATCTGATTTGATAGATGGCCTCTCCACTGTCTTGCGAATATCTTTTCTTTACGTTCTACTGTTTTTGAAAGTACTTTAGGATCGTATCCCTTATATACCGCTTTATCTTTAAATATGAAAATATAATCTTCAATGTTCAGTCTCTCTAAATGAAACAAATACCATAGGTCATAAATATCTCTCGGAGCTGTACGCTGCATAAGCGACCGCATTTTCTCGGCAATTATTTCATTCATGGTGTAACAGAAGATACTGTATGGTTCGTGTTTAAGATCAGAATATAAATTTATGATATTTTTCTCCTGTGGAATATCACACAACAACTCTTCTTTACTAATGTCGACTTTGATATCCTTCTTTGTGCCTGCTCCTCCCAAAGGACCTCTATAAGCAATATAAAAATTGAGATTTCCCGTCTCATATTGTGATATATCCTTTATGGATAACGATATTCGTGATTCTTCATATACCCATTCAATCAAATCATTAAAAGCAGACAATATCGCATCAATTTCAAACTCATTTCCTTTAAAAGTAAAATCGAGATCTTCCGAAAACCGGTAATCAGGGAAGTAAACTTTTTTCAACACCATACCGCCTTTGAATATAAGATTCTCTCGCAAATAAGGATTTTTCGAAATGCCGTACGTAACCCAGGAAACGACATAATCCTTTTCAATCTGAGTGTCCCTTACTCCTGCTTCGCCTGCAATGGACTGGATTTCTCCCGGTTGTATCATAGTCTTAAGTTTCTATTGCATTAAGTATTGTTTTAAAATCGGTGTTGTCGATGATCTTCCATTTTGCATAATGTTTTCCCTGTTCCGGTATGGAGGGGTCCAATAGTGTATACGACGGACTGATCCTTTCGGTAATAAAATTTTGTAACCTGGGAAGCAGTTCAAGATTGTATAAAATAAAACCAAGTCTTTTATAAACCGACTGCGTATCGAACCTAACAAGATATTCTTCCATTTTTTCCGGTTGAAGTTTATCCCGGCATTTAAAAAGTGATTTTGTAATCTCGGTAATGCCGCCTGCATAACCCGGTTTATATAAAGTGTCTATAAACGTCTTTTCAAGATCGCTGCAATAAACCTTGTTATGATCGTCAATCCATTGTTTTGTGAAACCAAAAAAACGTTTTGTACTAAGTGCAATAAACTCAAAACGGATATTCCTTACCTTCCGGAATTTAGGTTTGATCTGCTCTCTGGTAACCACCTGTTCTACCATCGAAGGTTGTGTGATCAGCCCATGTATATCCAGGGCGCTGTAGAAACCGATATAATAATCCTTCGGCTGTACCATCGCGGCTGCCGTAAGATGCCAGTTCGGGAAATATTTATCCGGGTCTTGCTCGTAAGGAATGCGGTAATACAATCCGTCCTTTATACGCATAAGTATCCCTCTTCGTGTCATATCGCTGAGCAGTTTCCTTACAGTTGCATAATCTTTTCCCGATAGAATGCTCATAGCATCATCCAGCGAAAAGAACTCCTTCTTCTGCCTGATGAGTTCAGTCAGCAAATGAG
>PWTU01000401.1 GCA_003562775.1 Ignavibacteriales bacterium | reverse complement strand
TTTTTTAAAAAGCAAACAGTGAAAGCAACCGTCGGTATAGGGTATGTTCGGACAATGTTTGATTTTTATGGTTCCGAGTCGGAATATGGCTATGATTATGCAAGCGACTATTTTCCGGTTGATCACAAAAACATTTCAAATGGCAGCTTGGGAGTTCTGGTGTCGGCAGAATTGATGCACTTTTTCAACAAACGGGTATCCATAGGAATTAACGCCGATTACAAGTATGTTCCGGTAAAAACAAGCGGATTTTCAATTAACAGTCACTATTCATACTTTGACGCTTCGCCTTTTGAGGGGGGCGAGCGACGACAGGGCGCTCTTCACGTTGATATCCCTGAACGGACCTGGAATCTTGGGGGGCTTGGTTTTGGTGTGAGTATGGGACTTCACTTTTAATAAGCATAAATAATAGGAAAAGATTGGTTAATACCGATCGGACAATGATAATGAATACAATGGTACGGTTACTTATCACATTATTTGTAAGAATGAGTACGGTGCATTCACAGGACCTGGGAACATCGCGGTTGAATAAACTCCATTCTCAGAAACATTGAACCCGTCGTTGGGGCAGGGATTAGTACAGATTTCGTTGAAGTGAAAATTCAACGGACGGAATGGAATTACAACAGCGAAACGGATTACAAGAGCACCAATTTTGCACCCGGACTCTCTTTCAAAATAGGCGCCGGCTATTATTTTTCATCATACATATCTCTCCGGTTCATGTTAGAAGGAAGGTTAATGCGTGATGTAACCATTCCGAGGTTTAACTTTCTGTATGAAAACTATTATTGGGATGATGAACTTAATGAAGTTGTTTCAATATATCAAATAAAAGTACTTGATGAGCATAAAATAAATAATTCTTCACTGTTGTATCATCTTTCTGTAAAAGTGCATTTATAAGCGAAAGGACTGTGAGCATGAAAAAGAAAAAGAATGTTCTACTCTTCGTCTTCATAATTTATCCGTACATTGTCGGCTTTACCCCGGAAGCGTCCGACTCCTCATCGACAATTTTAAAAATTATCGTAGGAAGAGGGAGCTATGCCGATGTGTCGCGGGATTGCGAAGGCAACCCGATTACCGTTGTAGATATCCCGTTTCATGAAGCAGCAATAGAGTTAGATCATCACAGCGGGAATGTGCGGACAGGTGTGAAGGGGGGAGTTACAAATTTAAGAGATGGGAAAATAAAAAAAGACGATAGTTACTGGGATGCTCCTGTTTTTAGAGGGTCAACGATTTACTATGTTAGTCCGGATATCGGAGTCCACTGGAAATATATCGGCATTAATGCCGGATTGATATATTTCAACGATTATTTTACTCCGCGTGAAGATCTGGAATTCGACCATAAGATAATGCCAAGATTCTCACTCCGGATCGGTAATCCATATACTACATACGTAACTGCCGGCTTTATGAATAACGTGCCGCTGATTTCAGGCGGTGGTTTATTTGATATTGGTGTGGGATTTTATCGTCCCTACCCGATGCGTGAGGTCTGGGTTGGATTAGGATTTTTCCCCTATGATTCCAGCATGCTCATAATGAAAAGCGATATATTCATATCGCAGAACGTCATGCTGTTGCCCAGAGGAATGATTGGTCTCGGATCCGATAGTTTTGAATATGGGCTTTCGATTGGAGCGGCTATAAGGTTTTGATGAACGATTTTATTTTGTAGCTAAGTTATGATTATTGTAACGTTCATTGTTCGTTTGTTAATTCTCTGGTTGAGGGCGCATTATGATTAAGTATATTCAAAAGATGAAATATATAAACATTGGGTTGTTGCTGACAATTTGCAGTGTCATTTTATTCAACGGATGTAGCTTGGTAGGATACGGAATTGGACTCGAATATGATTCTCATACCGCAAAAGCTGCCGGAACGAAACCTATCACTTTTGAAGAGCTTAGTGAAGGTCAGAGAGTAAAGATTGAGTTGTGTGTTGATGATGTGATAGACGGAACATATTTAGGGGTGAGAGAAATTGGTGATAATCCCCTATTTGACTTTATTAATAAAATGCGTATTTTTGCATACCACACTACATGAGAGGAACGTTGTTATGCGTTCTGTGCTTATCATCGAGGATGATCCCGCAATTCTCAAGGGATTAAAAGAAAGCTTCGAACAGGAAAACTATCACGTGCTTACCGTGCAGGACGGAGTGAAGGGTTTTGAAATGGCAAAACGTGAGAACATCGATATCGTTATCCTTGATCTCATGCTTCCCGGCAAGAACGGCCAGGACGTGTGTCGCGAACTCCGGAGCGCGGGCGTCTCGACACCGATACTTATGCTGACGAGCAAAAAGCATGAAATGGATAAGGTTCTCGGTCTCGAGCTTGGCGCCGACGACTATGTCACGAAACCGTTCAGCTTACGCGAGCTGCACGCGCGTGTCAAAGCATTACTGAGACGAAAAACCGATCTACCGAAGGATATCGATGAGTATGCATTCGGATCGGTTCACATCGACTTTAAAAAACGCGAGGCATGGAAGAACAAAAAGCCGGTAAAATTATCGCTCCGTGAATACGAAGTACTAAAGTTTTTAATCCGGCGTGCGGGAGAGGTCGTCACACGACATCAGTTGTTGGATGAGGTGTGGGGGTATGATGTATTCCCGACAACCAGAACGGTTGATAACTATATTCTTTCGATTCGAAAGAAACTTGAAGATAATCCTGCCGAACCGGAACATATCCTTACCATTCATACTGCCGGGTATAAATTCATAAAATAATAAAAGTATGAATACCAATACCCCTTCCTCGAAAATACGATTGATTCTACTTATCGATCTTATTCTGATATTTTTATCCTTCGTGGGTGTATATCAACTTTCCGAGCGGGCAGCCATTCCGGCAAAATTTATCCAGAAAGACGACGGTGTTTATTTTCGTAAGCTCGGCGAGGGGATCGATAGAAATATCTTTCAGCCGTATGACAAATTGCTCTCGATCGATATGAAGCCGGTATCATCAGCAACAACAATGGATTTCATTCTCGATGCGTACCGTATAGGCGATACGGTAGACATTGAAGCGGAACGTAATACGATTTCTTTCGTTTATGATATCACCTTAACGAAATATTATGACTCCACCTATCTGATTATCGTCATAATCGTGGGATTGTTATACTGGGGGATTGCTGTATTTGTGGTTGTAAAAAAACCCGAAGATAAAGCCGCGCGTGTATTTCACTTTGCATCTATAATGGTGGCGATGATCATCATGAATACCTGGGGGAGGTATACTATCGAACCGATGGGCATCGGGTATCTCGTCAGATTTTTAAATACGGCAGCGTATATTATGACGCCGATTCTTTTTGTACACTTTATTTTATTATTTCCCCGCGAACGGTTTTGGGTGGATAAAATTATAAAACCATTATACGTTATTGCAGCAATCATTGTGGTATGGATATCCGTCACGTTCCTCCTATCGGCAGAGCCATTGGTAAGAATATCACCGGAATTGTATATCCAGGCATATAGTTGGGGGAGAATATTATTCTCTGCGTGTGTCATTTTTTCGGTTCTATCGATTCATTACTACTATTTTAAAACGGCTGATGAATCCGAGCGCCGAAAACTCCGGTGGGTGATGCTCGGCATGGGTAGTGTACCGCTTGTATTTATTGCACTCTGGCAACTTCCGCAAACATTTATGCATCAGGCATTGGTGCAGGAGGAAATCGTTATTCTTGTATCTGCACTCATACCGGTTACTTTTGCAATATCGATCGTTCGCTATCATCTGTTCAATATCGATCAAATATTCAGCCGGGCTACGGTGTATACGATTGTGATTGCAGTACTCCTTACTGTATATCTGCTTATTGTCGGAGCAACGGCGGAATTGCTCGGCCGCCGGTTTGAAATGTCGAATATTATGGCGCCGGCGACAGCGGCAGTGATAATAGCGTTGCTCTTCGAGCCGCTGCGCAGGTCGGTGCAAAAATTTGTCGACAGAACATACTTTCGCATACAATACAATTACCGTGAAGCGCTGAAGCGTTTCATCGATGAGATTGAAGAAATACACGATAGTACTAATGTAGCGGCGTTTATAATGCGGGAAATCGAATCGTTGATACCGGTGACCTGCACCGGGATAGTCACATCGGATAAACAGGCCAGAAATGTACGAAGTGTTGCGGTGAAAAATATACCGGTCGATCTGTTTCGGGAATCTATCGAATATATTGCTATGGATAATTTGCAGGGATTGCAGGTATATGCAAGCGATAAGGAGGTGGAATACGGTGTACATTATCGAAAAATCGAACAGGGGGGTATGCCGGCCGGAATTTCACTGATCGTCTCGTTTCCTCTCAATAATGCAGACCGTAGATGGTTTTTGTTAATCGGCTCGAAAATGGCGGAGACGCGTTTCAGCATTGAGGACATCGATTTGATTACCTCGTTCGTTCATCAGGGCGCCGTCGTTATCGACCGGATACTCCTGCAGAGAAAGCTCATCTTCGAACAAAAACACGCACATCATCTTGAAGAATTGAACCGTCTTAAGTCGTTTTTTGTATCCAGCGTATCGCACGATTTAAAGACGCCATTGACGTCGATTCGAATGTTTGCGGAAATGCTGCAGGCAAAGCGAAAAAACATATCGAATTCCGAAAAAGAATATCTTGAGATTATACAGGGAGAAAGCGACCGGCTCGCCCGCCTGATAGACAACGTGCTTGAATTTACAAAGATCGAACGGGGGCTTAAGGAATATCACAAAAGTGAAGTGAACCTGAACAACCTTGTGGAATCGGTTCTTAAAATATTCCGGTACCAGTTTATCATTCAAAATGTCTCGGTAAAAACAACCATCCATCACCGTGAAATTATAGTGCATGCGGATTACGATTCATTAGTGCAGGTTGTCACAAACATGCTCGCGAATGCTATTAAATATTCCCCCGATAAAAAAAATATAATCGTTGCGACCGGTATTTTTCGGAGTCGCGCGTATATAAAGATATCGGATAAAGGAATTGGTATCTATCCTGAAGATATCAAGCATATATTTAAACCGTTTTACCGGTCTACCCATCTGGAAGGAAAGCAGCCGGGAGGCGCCGGGTTGGGACTTGCCCTGGTGCACCACATCGTTAAAGCCCACAACGGAAGCGTCGATGTGCGGAGCTCGCCGGGAAAAGGGAGTACCTTCACCGTTAATTTTCCCATTAAAAATAAAACAACTGCCGCGAAACCGAAGCGACGGAAAAAAGTTACAAAGTTTTGACAATTTTGTGACAAGTACGTTTCATTCCTTTCGTATCTTTTAACCATGAAAACATTATATAAAATACTGCTGCTGCTTTTCATTCCGTGCGTTCTATTTGCAGACAATGAAAAGACCCTGCGCGTCCTTACCATAAACATCTGGTCGGGCGTCGACTATACAGGGATATGGAAGTTCGGTGAGTACGAACCGGTTGAACGTCGCGATCGACGATTTCTTTCTCTGTTGTATCAGATCAAGCAACTGGAGCCGGATGTGATTTTTATACAGGAGGAAAATTTTCTCAATCGCTATGTTAACCGGCTTGCGGATTCGCTCTCGTTCGACGTTATACACCAGGTGGTAAATGCCGGTATAAAATTCGGTTCCGTCGGACTGCCGACAAACTTTAAGGAAGGTCTGGCTATCTTAGCCAACCCGTCGCTTCAACTGGAAAAGATCGATGCATGGAAGCTCTCCGGATCACCCGGTATACACAGCGCAGGAGTAACAATTCATTTTGACGAGGCGGTATTTGCGCTCGTCGGTCAAATTAAGATAAATGATATTCCGGTTTATCTTGTCGGCGTTCATCTACATTCGGCGCCGCCTGATAATCCCGATATCCACGCTAATATTGATGAATTTCTGCATAACGGATCGATAAGTCAAAAAGAATTCAAAGCAGCTTTAAAACGTTGGGAAAGGGGCCGGGAAAGGAGAGGGCGGGAGATAAAACGCCTGTTGCAAAATATAGAACGATTGCCCGGTTCGTCGGCCGTAATTGTGGCGGGGGACTTCAATGCCGATCCAGATTCACCGGAAATGAAGCATTTTGTAACCGACGGCATCTTTATTGATACATATGAATACGGGATTAGAAATCATCTTTATACATGGGATCCCGGCAGAAATACCAATATCGATTATTCGACAATTTCACCCGATGAGTCGGAAAAATTGAACGAACGGCTTCTGTTATTTTCCGCCGGAGATGGTATTGCACGGCGCATCGATTACATATTATTGAATGACCGGTTTCGGCCGCATCAAATACTATACTCCGCAATTGCTATCGATTCGTTGGCTTATGGTGTATATCCCTCGGATCATTACGGTGTTATTGCGGAGATCGATGTATCGCATATAAACGCCGACCGCGTCGATTATACACTCCTCAAAAATATCCCGGTGCGTTCACGTATGGAGTTTCTTCCGATTCTGATGTACGATACCGATATCGGATTCGGATACGGGGGAAAAGCATTCCTTCTTAATTATCTCGGAGGGAAAGAGTCATTCGATATAATCGCATTTAACAGCACGAAAGGGGAACGATGGTACCGGCTGGTGTTTTCCATCCCGGATTTCGAAATTCGTCAGGGGAAAAAATATCCCCTTGCGTTGGATTTTGTGGTCGATTATGATAAATGGATACATAACAGCTTTTTCGGAATCGGGAGTACATCGCGCTATGAAGATCGTGAGTTGTATACGCAAGAACCGTTTGAGATCAAGACGACGTTGAGCCGGGGATTCAATTCGCATGTTATCGGCCGGGCGGGATTGAAGTACACTTCTATTCGGAATTTTAATTTTGAAGAAGCGAGCAAACTTTATGAACTTCATCCATCGCTAAATTCGGGAACGGTAAGATACACATCGCTGTCGGCCGGCATGCGGTATGATACACGTAACAGCTACATAAACCCGTCACGCGGTCATGTGGTGGATGCCGAAGTTGAATATGTGCCGGATATCTCTGTAAACAATGTAGCGTTTACATCCGTGAATGTATCCTTGCAAAATTATATGGTATTATTCTATCCGAAAACCGTTTTTGCTTTGCGGCTTAAGATGGAATCAGTATACGGCAATGATCTGCCGGTTCAGGTACTCATATCGGCGGGGGGAAACAACAGCATACGCGGCTATTCACAGAACCGGTTCCTTGATAAAACGAGTGTGATTGCCAATATGGAGATACGGTTCCCAATCTACCGGCGATTAGGGGGAGTTGTCGGGTATGATGCGGGAACCGTTTCCCGAAATATTGGAGTTATAATAGATGAAAAAATAAAATCGAGTCCGGTTATCGGGCTACGGTATTATATGGATACGTTTGTGGTCCGGGTCGATGCGGGATTCGGAAGTGAGACGATGGGATTGTATTTTAATTTCGGACATGTTTTTTAAACATTTTTAAAGCGCGCGCGAGACTTGACATATAAATGAAAAAATACTATCTTACTTCACCATTTTTAAGTAATTCTACATATCACCAGCAAAAAGGATTCATCCAAGACACGGTCTACTCCGTATACCGTATTTTCATCATAAGCTGTACTGACGTGGATAAGAATAAAAAAATTTAAAAAATCAAAGATCCAGTGCGATTATAGAAATAGCAGTTAAGACAATGAAAATTCATATAAGGAAATAATCCTGTTGAATTATTATTGTAATTTTTGATAACAGAGCGGTAAACAAATCCGACAGAGTACCTTCTCCTATCGCAAGCACCTTGATTTCCGCGTAGTACCTTTCTTTCCCTGTCATGTAGTGATGATTAATTAATAGTATTGTATTCATTTAACTTTTTAAAAACGCATCTGTTTTTTTAGATTTATTGGTACGCTGCAGTTGCCTATGCAACTCATTATCAGATATGGAGGTCTGGTATGATTCTTGTCAGAATAATAATATCACTTGTAATTGCTATTGGAGTGGTGGTTGATGGTAATGCGAGGTTACCATTGAACGTAGGGTCGGGCAATTTATCTGAAAATCAAACAGTTAATATCTCCGGCGACAAGTGGGGGAAGATTACAGGTACTGCATTATACCTGCCCGGAGCTGATTCGGGATTTCGAATAGAACAATTAATAGATATTCATGTCGGTAATCTTATACTACTTGATAATTTCAACCTGATCGGCTGGTTCACTGCGCATTATAAAGATCCAGAGATAATTCCCATCAACAACTGTGGAGGATTGGTAGTTACTTATAACACTCCGTTGGTTGCTAATCTATCGGATGGTTATATGCCACAAGGTCGGGACAGTTATAAATTTCACTTTTATGATTTGTACCCGGTGCGTACGATGATTCAAAATCATTTCACAGAACCTTATCCGGTATGTGGAGAGATATTTTATACCCACGAGATGACAAACAAAGTCAGTTGGCTTGATCCGGTATGGGGGAGTATTGATTATATACACAATCCGGATTGGCCGTATGTTGAATTCGAAAAATCAGGCGATAAAATAGTTGATCTGAAGTGGAATATGGAGGGATATGATGAAGATGGCACTTTATTATGGGATGTTGAATTATCGGGGACATTTTACACTATTCATGAATTCAAGGAGAAAGTTTTTCGTAAACGTAGGCAGCCGGGTGATCCGGAAGAAAAAGTTGTTCAGCCGGGTGATAAAATAAAGACAGATGAACACACGCGGCTGAAGATAGAAATTCCCGACGGGGGCGAGATAATATTAAATCCCGAAACGGAAGTGGAAATCCTGGATGAATGGCCCGAAGACTGGCCGGATGAATGGAGATCAACTGAAGAGGATCAAATTGTTTTGGAACAGATAAGGGGGGAGTTAATGCTCAGAACAAAGGGTATAACTTGTTTCCGGGTTGTACCGCCTCAGGCGGTGGCAGGTGTACGGGGAACGGAATTTATATCGAGCGTATATGAAAACGGTACAAATACGATAATTGTCTTGGACGGTTCGGTGGAAGTATTTGACAGATTTTCCGATAAAAGTATTATCGTTGAAGCGAATCAAATGGCAATTGTTACACCGGATAGTTTCCCTTCTGCGGCTGTCGAACTTGAATCGGATTATCCGGAGTGGCGATTTATAACTTCGGCGCCTGCGAAAATTGATATACCTGAAGATTATCGATTGTATCAGAATTATCCTAATCCGTTTAATGCATCAACCACGATCCGATATTCACTGCCGGAGCGAACACACACATCACTCACAGTTTACGATATCCTCGGCCGGCGTGTTAAAAGTCTTGTGGAGGGAGAATTAGATGCAGGGATGCACACCGCAACATTTAATGCACATACTATATCAAGCGGAGTGTATTACTATAGATTGAGAGCGGGTGACGTTGATATGAAGAGGAAGATGCTATATTTGCGGTAATGAAAAATAAATGAAAATGATGCCCACACTCGCCATGCAATCCAAGATGGTTGGGTTTTTTAAATAACAAACCAAAGAGGTCAATTATGAAATACGTTACATTAATTGCAATGGTATTATTAGTCGGTTGGATGGTAATGCCGGGTAACGCTGTACTGCAGGAGGAAGATACCCCTACATATGAACTTGGCGGTCTTTATTTTGCAACAACTCCTGATAAAATGTCGGGTGCGGATCAAAGCATGCTAAAAGTGGCGTTGGGTGATTCCATAATCGTTTACGCAAGAGGAGCAAGTACAATTGCAAAGGGCGGCAGGTGGTTTGAACTTCCGGAAGATGTTATAGTTACCTGGGAGGGGACCACGGCAGCAGCACGGAGACAATTGGAAATTACCCCCGATACTGCACATGTAGTTACCATAAAAGTCATTGAACAGATACCCGCTATGGCGATGGTGAGGGCTACAGCTACGACTCCTGAAGGAAAAGAGGTTCGCCATACATTAACCATCACCCACTAACATAGGAATTTCGTTATGAAAAATATAGCGTCTGTAGTGATCACATTATTTGTTGCTTTTATGTTCTTGTTTTTTATCGGCTGCGGGAAAACCCAGGACGAAACAGCGCCGGATGTAACCGAAAAAGCAGTTGCACCGGTAGAAGAAATAACTGAAGAAGTGTACATCGAATATAAGGCGCACCAAATCTACATATTAGAGAAGTACGGAGCAGATTATGATAAATATGCTGCAGAATTGGGAAGATTGCCCGATAAGATTGGTGTAACGGAAGAAGCGATTAATGCTTTTTCAGAAACTGCGTCGGAAGATTTAGTGACATATTCGGAAACCCTGGATCGTATTGGAAAACGTGTACAGGAGTTATTGGATAAAGACAAATAACTCGACATTGATTGATACACTGTTCGCGAGCCGCACTTCTTCACAGAGATTTGCGGCTCGTTTTATATCAAGTATGATATTTTCGCAAACACCTGCCACATATTGGTTGTTTCATTATCGACCGTATCCCACCGGCCGTAAGCGCCTGCATAAAATGCCGTTGCGTAATTGAACCGGTAGCGGATTAAAAATTGATTCTCAAATGTTTGTTGTTTATCGGGAACACCGGAATACCGCGGATCCTTCCATTCGAAATCTCGCCATTGTGCAATGTTTCGTATTGCAAAACTTGGTGTGATTTGCAATTCAGCATGGGTTCTATGAATCCAGGCATTCTGCGCGGTGATGTCGTGAAACAAACGGTAATAGTTTATGTTATGTGACACTTGTAATTGCCGGTTCAGGAAATAGAAGGTATTATTTATCCATCCGCTAAAGCTGTTCATTTGTTCGACAAGCCGGTAATCGATCGCGTCGCCGATGCTAAAATTTGTGTTGAAGGTATACCAGGATGTGGGAATGATTCTAAAAAACATACCGTATCGTGATAGGTCGTAATCTTGATCGAAAAATTTTTCTCTTTCTTGTTGAAAATTTATATCGGCATATATTTGGTGTGCAGCGGAAACGATAAGACCGCCCCGTGCGCTTAGATTCAACGGATCGTGTGTTAATCTGTCCCATGTACCGCTCATCTGAAAGTATGAACCGATACGCCGTACAAAATCACGGTCGGGGTATGCATCGTATGAAGTATGCACAAAACCGGTGCGTGTACCTACCCGCTGTTGTAATCCCATACCGGTGACGAATGTTCTTTCGTAATCGCGGGTTTCAATACGGTAATTCCAGTGACGACCGCTTCGTTCCATCCGGAGTAAATAACCGTAGCCGAAAAAATCATCCGTTCGCTGGTCGAACGATTCGGCTATTTCCCGCGGATATTTTGTATAACTTCCAAGAAGTTGTGTTACAAATGTGTGGCGTGAATCAATGGCAAATTGGCCATCGGCGCTGATCAACCTGTTATACCCGTCTTCGTAATCGCGTGAAGTGACAAATACTCCCATAACGGCGTCTGCCGACATATCGTAACGGTAGCGGAATAAAGCATTGAACGACTGATTATCCAAAACATAAGAGGACGAACCATCACGTCCGGGGAATAATAGCCACGTTGCTTTATCATGCAGACCGAGAGCGAGCCAGTTATGCGGTCCGGTCTTACCAGTCCATCGAAGCCCGGCGGTGGGATCGAGTAGGGTTCGTGTATAAATTGTTTGCGAGATCGGAAACCTGAGAAGATCCGTTCGTTCGGTGAAGAACGGTCGTTGTTCCGGGAGACGGGGTAAAAACCGGATGTTTGTCGTCATTTGAAATGCATCGGTTTCCACCTGACTGAAATCGGGTAATATGGTTGCATCGATTACCCATTCCGCCTGTTGATATTTTATATCAATGCCGTATGATGGATCGAAGCTTTCGATATCGGGAGTATTCTCATAGAAGCTGCTGACATAGGGTATGATTTGAACAGGGCGAAATGAACGATCAGGGTTTTCTATGGTAACAGCCGGAAATTGGCAAAGGAAACAGTTGAGATTATAGTTCCATCGTATCGGCGCAGTTTCGAAACGGAACGATCTCGGGATAACCCGGAATGGTTTAATATTCCAGGTAACCCTTCCGTTCCGGGTGTTATTCGATAAGCGGAGATAACGATAGGGGAGAGATATCTCAACTATATATCCAAAGTCGGTTATTTGCGCCGCCGATTCCCACATAAAATCGAAGCTTGAATCATCCGATGTGCCCTGTCCGCCTCGATCGAGACGCATCGCATCGAATTGCACGCCGCGCGCATTGACCGCGATGTAGTAGGCGCTTCGTTTATCGCCGAATGTGTCGATAAATACTCCGATGTGATCGTCTTCTGTCCTGCTCCATCTGTTCCGGTCGGTAAGTGTTGCCCTTATTTTGTCCGGGTCGGGATCAAGACACACAAAAGCAATATGAAATTCGCTGGAGGTGGATGCCATAAGAACATACGTTTCCGCCGGTGCTTCGACGTTTTCGCCGACGCGTATCTCGTACGGCAGTTCCCACACAAGGGCGTCCTTCCAAAACGGCTCGTTTAATTTTCCGTCGACGATAATATTACCGTCCACCTGTGGAATAGCTATCGTATCGTTGTGGGAAACAATATATGCTCTTTCTTCGAGTTCATCTAATGTGAATGAAATGTTTGAAAGAACTTCAGGTTGGTACGACGTAATACAAATACTAAGTGTTAAAAAACTAAGGATTATACGCATTTATTTTCTGTAAGATCATTGCCTATTCATTATAATTCTCAATGTGCAACTCTACTACTACCTGGAAACTTTCTTAACTCCCTCTTGATGTAATATAAAAATAAATCGTAAATTAATAAAGTATTATTTATTTTTCTTCCTTTTTTGAGAATCTTTCATCTCGTTGTAATCTCTGATGACATCATCCTTAACTTTATATAAGTAATCAACCGCTGCTTCATAGTCAT
>PWTU01000555.1 GCA_003562775.1 Ignavibacteriales bacterium | reverse complement strand
CCGGATGTGATAAAAAGATTGAAAGTTGACAAAGTTATCATAGCAATGCCTTCCGCCTCGGGTAAGGAAATCCGTGAAATACACGAACTTTGCAGGATGACCGGCGTCCCCGTCAGTACACTACCCAGTATTTTTGAGATTATCAACGGTCAGGTACGCATAGAGAATATTCGTGAGGTTTCTATCGAGGACCTTCTGAGAAGAGAGCCCATAAAAACGGATATTGCCAAGGTAGCACAATTCATTAACGGGAAGAAGATACTGGTAACCGGTGCCGGCGGTTCCATCGGTAGTGAGATTTGCCGGCAGATATTGCAATTTTCACCTTCTAAACTGATGTTGCTCGGTCACGGTGAAAATACAATATTTGATATTCAGCAGGAATTATTAACCATGGCCCGTTTGTACTATAGAAAGAACGGGGAAGAAGGGTTTATACCGGATATACAATCCTTTATCGCAGATATACGATCGGAGTCACGGTTAAAACTCCTCTTCGATACATTTCAACCGGATATTATATTTCACGCCGCCGCACACAAACACGTTCCGATGATGGAAAGTAATATACCGGAAGCAATCAGTAATAATATATATGGTACACGTAACCTCCTGTTTCTCGCATCCCGCTATAATGTCGAACATTTCGTAAATATCTCAACCGATAAAGCGGTTAATCCATCCAGTTTTATGGGTGTTAGTAAACGATTAGCCGAAATAATGGTTATGCAGGCGGCAAATCGTACCGGTAAAAAGTATGTTTGCGTGAGATTCGGGAATGTCCTGGGAAGCAGCGGGAGTGTTATACCGATATTTAAAAACCAGATTAAATACGGCGGACCCGTTACAGTTACACACCCCGATGTAAAACGCTACTTTATGACTATCCCGGAAGCAGTCCAGCTGGTTTTACAGTCGTCAGTCATCGGTGCGGGTGGAGAGATCTTTGTGCTCGATATGGGTAATCCGATTCGAATTACGGATCTTGCAAAAGACCTGATTCGATTGTCGGGTTTGAGAGTTGATAAAGACATAAAAATAGAATATACAGGTCTCAGGCCGGGCGAGAAATTATTTGAGGAACTTTTCATCAGCGGGGAGGAATACGTACCAACGGAACACGAAAAAATCCTCATTGCCCGTAATGCAAGTCAAATCATCCCCGAAAATTTAGATGATTCAATCGATGATCTGTTTACTGCCGCACAGCGAAATAACGAAAAGGTGGTCAGAGAAATCCTGCATAAAATGGTTCCCGAATTTTCTCAAAATTCAGTTAACGGATACCCAATGGAACATAAATATAAAAAGAGACTAAAAGCAAAAAATTAGCTAAATAGTATATACTATTTATTAGATATTTAAAAAGACACCCTTTTTCGGGTGTCTTTTTTTTATCTACCGTTCCCTCGTAGGAGATAGAAGAGATTTTTTAAACGCTGAGATCGCAAAGGACGCAGAGAAATATATGTTAAAAACCTTTGCGTTTATACTGTTGAATAATACGATTATGCCGCTGAAGTATTCAACAGTCCTTAAATGCAGCATTTACATATGTTTAGATCCTCCATCTCTAGAATATCAACACCTGCTGTTTAATTTCTCCCCAATCAACCAATCACCCAATCATCCAATCGATCATTAGAATAGTATATATAAGTCATTTATAAACAATGTTTTAAGCCAAGAATTATATTTCGCCAACGAAATTGGCAAAACAATTGCATATATATAAGGTGAATAGGAAATAAAATAACAAATCGAAAATATCCCGGTATAAAAAACCGACAGGAGGTTAAATAAAATGGTAGCAATCTTATTCATACTGACAGTGATAATATTCCTCACAATAGATTATATAATTAAAAGACAAGAAAGAACGCAAACGGGTGCAGAACCGGTCGCAGTAAAAACGGCTGATGAAAAGCCCGCATCCATCATTTCCGGTCCGTATTTTCATCCGACGCATTCCTGGGCTAAAGTCACCGATGATGTGGTTACGGTCGGAATAGATGAATTCACCAATAAGCTGATAGGGAAAATACAAAAATTGGATGTACCCAAAGTAGGCAGTTATATACAGCAGGGTCAGACGGCGTGGAAATTGCAGCGCGGGAAACGCGAATTAACACAAAGTGCACCGGTCGAAGGTGAAGTCGTCGAGATAAATGAAGCTTTAATAAATAATCCCTCAAAAATCAATGAATCTCCCTATAAAGACGGCTGGATTCTAAAAATACGGCCGAGCTCATTACGGCAAAATTTAAAAAATCTGCTTTCCGGTGAAACAGCAAAGAACTGGCTGGAAAACACAAGATCGCAATTTGTTCTGCGTTTCGCGAAAGAGGTCGGTCCCGTATGTCAGGATGGCGGCGAACTTATCGATAACGCAGGCGAACTCCTGACAGACGCAGAGTGGAATGAAGTCTTAAACGAATTTTTTATTTCCGAAAAATAATAAATAATCAATAATAAATAATAAATCAAACAGGTGATACTATGGTAGCAATATTTGTAATAATGACGATCGTGTTATTTCTGGTAGTAGATTTAGTCTATCAGAGAATACAACAAAAGAGAGAGGCAACAGCAGCATCGACACAAAAAATCTTCAAATTCAATAAATCAATTTCGGCAATTTCAGTACCGGACGGAATATTTTTCCATCCCGGACATAGTTGGGCAGCAGTTACACAGGATGGGAAAGTCCGTGTGGGTATAGATGATTTTACCAATAAACTTCTGGGACGGCTTGACAGTATCGAAGTCAAAAATCCGGGTGGTACCGTAAAGCAGGGGGAACCTCTCCTGGTTATCAAACAAGGCAATCGAACTGCCGAGATAGTTGCTCCCGTTTCCGGAGTCGTTGAAATGACAAACACACAGGCAATTTCCAATCCTGAGTCTGTTCAATTTGATCCGTACAATTCCGGATGGGTATGTGCGATCAAGCCGACAAACCTTATGGACAGTCTGAAAAACTTAAATATAGCAGAAACTGCTAAGAAGTGGGCACGTGAAGAAGTCGATCGTATGCGTGATTTTCTGGTCGGAGCTTCATATGAGAACAAACTCGTCGGCCAGACCCTTCAGGACGGCGGCGCACCGGTCGAGGGAGTATTGAGCTATATGAGTGATGAAGCCTGGGAAAAATTCAATAATGAATTTTTGAAATAATTTGGAATAGACTCAATGACCGGTTTTCCAAACATGTGATCAATAAACGCAGAGGACTCAAAGGTCGCAGAGATATAAATTCCCTTTGCGTTCTTTGCGTCCTCTGCGTTTATACGAAATCGTGGGTTCAATTCTGAAATTGTGACGAAATGAATATCCAAATCACAGAAAAGTTCCAAATTCCAATAACCAAATCACAAATAAGTTCCAAACTCCAATCGTCAAATCATAGATAAATCCCAATGACCAAAAATTCAAACAGCAAAT
>PWTU01000373.1 GCA_003562775.1 Ignavibacteriales bacterium | reverse complement strand
TATCGAAAGCCGGTTATGTTATGTCGAAACTTCGTGAACTTTATGATTCGAAGGGCTACAAAGCGACAGGTTCATACTTATGTGAAATTTACGCAGCGAAGAAGAGTGATTTCTGGCTAAGCCCTTCATATAACGATGACGTAATCCGCATAAATATATTTTGGTTTGGATATAATGCAGGAAAACCGGTCGAGTGTTATTACCCGCAGTTTTGGAAATTATTCACCGAAGATAAAACGTTACAATGCCGGTTTCATTGGGGAAAATATATGCCGGTCAATCCGGAATATCTCAGGCAGCACTATCCACGATGGAATGATTTTTTTGCACTCCGTGATAAAATCGACCCGAACCGGATTTTCGTGACGGATTATTGGGCGAAGCATTTGGGAATATAATACTAATTCACAATATAAAATAGATAAGGATATGCTATGATAGGAACAATGATCTCCCATTATAAAATACTTGAAAAGTTGGGCGAAGGTGGGATGGGTGTGGTGTACAAAGCGATAGATACTAAACTCGATCGACCCGTTGCCATTAAATTTCTTCCCACGCATCTCTCGACCTCAGATGAGAACAAAGCGCGATTCGTTCAGGAAGCACGGACGACGGCTGCCCTCAATCATCCTAACATTCTAAACATATACGATATCGACGAGCAGGATGGCGGATTGTTTTTTGTGATGGAGTATATCGAAGGGGAAACATTGAAATCATACCTCACCAATCTTAAATCTGCCGATGGGGTTCCACTTAGTCGGGCGATAGATTTGACGGTGCAAATTGCACACGGTCTCAAAGCGGCGCATGAGAAGGAAATTGTTCACAGGGATATAAAACCGGAAAACATAATGCTAACGAAAGAGGGAAATCCCAAGATTATGGATTTCGGTATAGCAAAGCTTAAAAGTGGTACCGGGCTAACGAGAACGGGTATGTCGCTCGGTACGATCACATACATGTCTCCGGAACAGTCGCAGGGAATCGCCGCGGATCATCGCTCTGATCTGTGGTCGCTTGGTGTGGTACTGTACGAATTGCTTACTGGTGAACTACCTTTCAAAGCCGAGCATGAAGCGGCTCTGATATATTTGATAATCAATGAGGACCCGCTAACACCCAGTTCGTATGACCGGAGAATCCCACCTTCTGTAGATTCTCTTGTCTTAAAAATGCTGGCGAAGGATCGAGATCGAAGACATCAATCGATGAATGATTTGCTTGAGTCTATACGCAGCGTTAAGAGGGATTTAGAGAATGCCGGCAAGGCTGGTATAACAAAAGCAATCGCGCTTCTGCCGTTCGAGAATATCAGTCCCGATAAAGAAAGCGATTATTTCAGCGACGGTCTGACCGAAGAGCTTATACTGAGTCTTTCCAAATTAAAAAATATGCGCGTTGTATCACGAACAAGTACAATGCAGTACAAAGGAACCAAGAAGGATATTAAAACGATCGGTAGAGAGCTTGGTGCACGATATATTCTTGAAGGGAGTGTACGGAAATTTCAAGATGATTTGCGTATTACCGTGCAGCTTGTCGATGTCGAGAGCGATGCACAACTCTGGGCAGCAAAGTATAAAGGAAAGTTACAGGATATATTCGATATCCAGGAACAGGTTGCGGAACAAATAGTCGATGCCCTGATGGTGAAGTTATCCCCTTCTGAGAAGGTTGTATTAACAAAACGATCGACCGAAAATGCCGAGGCACTGGATTACTATATGCGGGCGAGAAAAGCGTTGTATCGAAGATCAAAGACGGATATCAATAATGCCATAGAGCTTTTCCAGAAAGCCATTGAGCTTGACCGCCGCTATGCAACCGCGTATGCAGGATTGGGTGAAGCGTATGCGTCACTCTATCAGGATTTTGAACGAAAGGAATCCTATCTCGATCAAGCAGTTGAAGCAAGTCATAAGGCACTTATGTACGATTCCTCACTCTCGGAAGCGTATGCCGCGCTCGGCATAGCATACTTTAACAAAAAGATGCTTGAGGAAGCATTGGAAGCAGGTCGTAAGGCAGTTGATCTCGATCCCAATAACTTCGTTGCATACTGGATTCTCGGGAGAATTTATCATACATGCGATCAGGATGATTTAGCCGTAGATGTATACAAAAAATGTATAGAGCTCAACCCTGAATTTTATTCAGCGCATGTTGATTTATGCTATGCGTATGAAAAACTGGGAGAAAGTGAAAAATATAAAGATACGTTTCAAAAAGTACTTCAGGTAATTCCACACTATTTAGAAAATCACCCGGATGATGGACGTGCGCACATGTTCCTCGGGATATTTCTGGCGCAGTCGGGAAATATTGAAGAAGGAAAGATTAAGGCAGAGAAAGCAATAAATCTTAACCCTACCGATCCATTAATGCTCTATAATAGCGCATGCTTTTACGCACGAATTGGAGAAGGCAGTCTCGCTCTTGCATCCCTTAAAAAAGCAATAACCTCCGGTTATCAAAACTATGAGTGGATAAAGCGGGATACGGATCTCGACAGCATCCGCAATGAGCCGGAATATATAAAATTAACGAAGGATAAATAAATGATCGGTACTACAATATTACATTATCGAATACTCCAAAAATTAGGTGAGGGCGGAATGGGTGTCGTTTATAAAGCGGAAGATTCGAAGCTGAAGCGCCCGGTCGCCATTAAATTTCTCCCGCGGCACATCTCAACAAATGAAGAAGAACGGAGAAGATTTCAAATCGAAGCGCAGGCGGCAGCCGCGCTGAATCATCCCAATATATCCACCATTCATGCCATCGAAGAATTTAACGATGAAGTATTTATCGTGATGGAATATATTGACGGGCCGGAGTTGAAGCAGAAAATAGAAGCAGAGCGTATGGAGGTAGAAGAAGCGCTCAATATGATCGACCAAATTGCAAAAGGTCTGCAAACCGCCCATCATAAAGAAATATATCACCGCGATGTAAAAAGCACCAATGTGATGCTTACCCGGTCGGGACAGGTGAAGGTCATGGATTTTGGCCTTGCAAAGTTGAAGAACTCGGCGCAAATCACAAAGGCCGGGACAACAGTCGGAACCGTTGCATATATGTCGCCTGAACAAGCCCGCGGCGAAAAGGTAGATCATCGTTCGGATATATGGTCGCTGGGAATTATTCTGTATGAAATGCTTGCCGGGAACTTACCGTATGGAGGAGATTTCGAACAAGCGATTCTGTATTCGATTTTAAATGAAGACCCGCCGCCCATAACTTCCGTGAGAGAGGATGTGCCCATAAAAATTGAGCAGATGCTGAAGAAAATGCTCAGCAAGGATCTGAATTTCAGGTATCAGGGTCTGGATGAGTTTTTAAAAGATCTTACCGATTACCGCAGCAAAAAAACGGTTGTGAAGAAAGATGATGATGAAAAAACCATTGCCGTGCTTCCTTTCGAGAACATCAGTCCCG
>PWTU01000129.1 GCA_003562775.1 Ignavibacteriales bacterium | reverse complement strand
TTTGCTCCCAAATCAACGGGGGAGAAGCGGGCAACACTGACTATCGAAAGCAATGATCCCCAGCGAACTAATTTTCGCATAGCAATGAGAGGTGTTGTGGCTGAAGAGGAATCAATTGAGAACATCGTGCAGAATTTATATGAAGAAGGACGGAGTCATTTTGATTCCAGACAATTCCGGCGCGCAGAAGAGAAATTTTCTAATGTCCTTTCACTCGATCCATTCTACGGACCGGCATATCTAATGCGCGGCAGGAGTAAATATGAGCAGGGTGAATTCCTTGCGGCATTGTCCGATTTTGATAATGTCTTGAAATACCGGCTGTCGCTGCCGAGCAACGATCGCCAGCGTATTGAGTGCATTACCTTATATTATGCTGCCCTTTCAATGACTGAACAGGCGTTGAGGACGGAAAGCGAGGATGAACGCAGCCGGTTGATGCGACCTGCAATGGGTCGTTGGGAAGATTTTAAAGGAATTTGCAGGGTGGATCAAACCCTTGTTGAGAATGCAAGTTTCTGGATGAATCGTCTGAGTGAGCTTCGGTAGAAGGTAATAGTCATTAATTAACCAATTTGCCAATAATTTGTATGAAGATAATGAGTATGAGATGGAAAACAGCAGGGATTGTATTTATCGCATTACTTGTCGGAGCGGTTTCATGTTCGACCGGAGGCGGTCAACGCAGCGGAAGCAACATTGTTCTTAGTGGGACTATACTGTATCCCGATATGACAATAGTGGATGACCGCATCGTCAATGTGAAACTTAATCCGGGGCCGGACACTCTTCGCGTACGGAATGGTCACTTTAGCATTTATGCCCCGTATCAGGGCGAGTATCAATTGCTTATGTCGTATCCGCAACGAATGGCATTTCCACCGTTGACGGTATCCCTGGAGAGAGGTACAACGCGGTTAAGTTTCATGATACCGCGCGAGGAACGAATCGAATCCTTACCTGCCGACAGGGAAGAAGAGCGAGCAGGCCAGGATACTCGAATAATTATCATTAGACCGTAACGATTAGAGATTGCCAGAGGTGTTTGTCAGTATTTTAAAGATTTGTTTATATCTCATTACCGTTAGCTTATATATAGCCGGTGCGATATACGCTAATGAGCAGCTAAACGATATCCGTAAGGTTGTATCTGCACGCGAATATCATTTAAGAGGAGAATTGGTAAACATAGCAATTTCACCGGTTAATCCGGATATCATATCATTTGAGTCGATAGAAGATGGTAACCTGCACAGGTTGTGGTGGTTCGATCTGGATTCACAAGATCTTGTACAGATTACTCCGCGAACTGTTTCAAACAATGAATTTTTTTGGTATGCTCAGTCCGACCGCGATATAAATTGGTGCCCGGTAAAAATTAACGGCAAGAACTGGTTTCTGTTTGTTAGCAGCGGAATCGAAGGAGAAGAAAATATATACCTCGGAAATACACAGGATAATTATTTTCTTAGACTTACCAGCGGGAGATATGTCGATCATCATCCGCGTTGGTCGCCCGACGGTGAAAGTTTTGTTTATGTATCCTCTCGAAGCGGCAACGGGGACATATACTTAGTCAATAATGTCAGAGAGCTTATCGAACGCTTTGAGCAGGAAATCGATGAGAGACCGGAGTTTCGTGAAATAGTAATCGAAGAGATAAGTTCGGGCAGGCACCATATTCGTATAACCGATAATCCGGGTATGGATTCGTTTCCCGATTGGTCGCCCGACGGAAGATACATTGTGTATCAGGGGTTGATTCGGTCGGACGATATTTTAAATCTGGACTTATTTTTGTTGGATATGAAAAACATATCGGCGCCGCCGGTAAATATTACGGAGAATCCGGAGCACGATGCTATTCAACCGAAATGGTCCTATGATAGGCAAAGTATTGCATATTACGTATCGCCGGCCGGCCGCGGCGGAGATATTCCCGCTACCGTTCATCTCGCCTATATCGATATGGAGAGTGATACGGTGACAGGTGAAATTATCTCGTTCTCCGGAAAAGGAACAATCGACGCTAATATTCGTCGTAATAATAATACCGGTCCGTTGTGGGGACCCGGCTCACGAAGTTTGCTCTATGTAAAGAGCGAGGGCAACTTTACTCCTGTGTTAATGTACAGGTTGTCGCAATGCAACGATACGACGAACGTATCGACATTGCGCGAAAGCCGTCTTGATATTATTCACCGGGAAATTGCGGGGTATATTTCTCCTGAAAACGCTCTGGTTGCCTATTTAACTTACGAGGAACAAGATTACCGGATCTATACCGCCCGTCCGTGCGGAGGTGCGTTGATAAGAAAATCGTACGATGTTTATATCAGTCCGGAAGTGAGTACAAATAGTTATTAAATATATATTCTCAATGATGCTGCGGATGAAGGTTTATTCAATACATATTATGCTGATTTTACTCATAGCAGGCACCCATTACGGTGTTGCGATGCAAAGTGCCGATCGTCGTGCCGGTTATGTAACGCATCTGGAAAGGATCAGCGAGCTTGAAAGAGATTTGCAGCGAACTCGCGGGGCAAACCGCGTTGAAGTTCTTACTGCTTTGGCGAGAAAACATTTTGAGCAGGCGGAGCTTTATTATCTGATTTCCCGGTCGATGGCTGGAATCGGAGAAATGTACTACGCGGTTATGGATGAGCAAAATATCGATGCCGGGGTTGCATCCGGTTTATATCGGGGCATTGGTCTGTACGAACTTGGAAAATATGTACAAGCGGAAAAAACACTCGTTAATTTCCTCCGTCAGGGAGATAACATCCCCGGGGATTTGCGAACAGCCGGAACTGCCTGGTTAGGGGCTGTACGGTATGCTCGTGGTAATAAACAGCGCGCTGTTGAAGATTGGCAAACACTCCGGCGACCGGTGCGTGAGGGATGTTCCATTGCAGCGTATGTCTATGCACGCGTCGGGTACCAGGTCGCCGAATTGATTGACCGGTGTTCCATCAATGAGAATTTCTTTAAGGATGATACTATTATTCCTGTGATGCAGGTATTGATCGCCGCCGGAAAATTCGAACCTTTGATAGAATTGGTGAAGCAAGATGCATTCAACGTTGCGTATATTCAGAATAAAGGGAGCGAAAAAGAACTTCGCTATTTTAATCCATCCGATATCGTGACACTGTCTCAAGCACATTATGCATTGGCAGTCCATTATGCGGATAAATTAACGGACGATAAGGATAAACGATTTTACAACGGCGTCTTCTATTTTAGAACGGGCCGGTATGAGAAGACAGTGGATATACTTGTCGGTGTAGATGATCTCCGGAGCGCAGTGTATCTGGGAGGAGCATACTATCAAAACGATCGGGAGGAGTTTGCCCGGGAAATTTTCGACTATGTAGAAAGGGTTGCTGGTGATGACGTGGTGGGGGATTTATACGTAATGTACGGTCGGCTCGGAATTGAGGAGAAAAAAAAGAAAGCGGTAAATTTCTTTCAACACAAAATAGAGGAACGGCAACGGCGGTTGCGACGCGATGTTCCGCAGGATCTTTATACGCGCTTAGGGTTGATGTATTTTTATTACAATGATTATACAACGGCGCAGGAAGCGCTCGGTTCTGCATTCCGGACCGAATGGCGCAGCGATCTCCGGGTTAACGATCCGGCGTTTATGATCTTGTTCGGTTCATCGATTGTAATGGCGAAGAATTTTATTTCATTATCCGAAGCAATTGATTTATTTTCCACCGTCGCGCGGGCATATCAACCCGCTTATGCTCTCGTCGAAACAACATCGCTTATCGATGTTGCAACAAATATCGGCAGGGAAGGAAGAGTAATTTATAGAAGGTAGTATCTTTTACTGTTTAGGAGAGGTGTTATTTTTATGAAGGCGAATTTTATTATCAAAGCTATTGTATTGACTGCGATTATTTCAAATTTTACAATAGGACAGGCACGGGAGGGAGGAACTTTAACGTACTGTGAATCGGAGTTTCCCCGGTCTTACGACCCGATAACTGCTACCGACGATATCGTCAACATCAGGATGACCACAATGATGTACGAAGGGTTGTTTGCATACGATATCGACCGGCAGGTTCGAAGCCGCCTGGCAGAATCGTATATCGTTAGTCCGGATAATTATGAAATTACCGTTCGAATGAAGCGCGGTAAACATTGGGCTGACGGCAGGGAAATTAGCGCAAGAGATGTAGCAAAGACCATTGAAGCAATATTATCATCGGGGAATATACAGGAACAGCGCATCATAAGTGACATTCAGGAAGTGCAATTAATTGACCAGTTCTCTATCCGGTTTACCTTCGAGAATCCGCTTCCTGAAGAAGTAATGCTGCGTAAACTGACGTTTAAGTTATTGCCGGCACACAGGATAAACAATTTACCGTTGACACGACAGAGTGAAATAGCTCGAAATCCGCTCGGTTCCGGTTTCTATCAAATAGTCCGGCGCGGCCCGACCGATATAATGTTTCGTGCAAATCCGTATTTTCGCAGACGGGGCGGTAGTAGTAGTATCGGGCCACATATCGATGAAGTCCGTATGTATGTGCAAGCGGATATCGGCACTCAAATTGAATTTCTACTCAACCAGCAAGTAGACGTTCTGGTAGAGATACCTCCGCCGTCAATTGCACGTTTGCGGGCGGCAGGTTTCCAGATCAAACCGTATGAAAGTCTCTCTTATCATTTTATTGCATTTAACTTTAACAGAAATCTGCTTCGGGACAGGAGAATCCGGCAGGCGATGACATACGGTTTCAACCGGGAGAACGCGCTTGACCGTATTTTTCAAAATCAGGGCACGCTTATCTCGGGTCCGTTTCCACCGGCAAGTGCGTTCCATGTGCGCGACCGTGATGCGGGACCGTATCCGTATGATCCAGGCGAGGCAACTCGTCTCCTCACGCAGGCAGGATTCGGCGAACGAGCAGCGGACGGTACACGGGTAAACAGTAGAGGTGAGCGCCTTGCATTTACACTCGTGGTGCCGCGGTTCGAAGGAGACGATTACACACCCCGTGTAACGGCGCAATTCATCTCGGATATGAATCGCATCGGCGTTTCGATAAACATTGTGGAGCTGGAGTTTGAACGTTGGATCAACCGGGTTAAGTATGAGCATAACTTCGACCTTGCTTTTGCGCAGGTTGTGTTCGATGAGGCGGGAAACGTGGCGCCGCTCTTTCTGTCCACGAACAATCAACCGGGTGCGGAGAATTTTATTTCGTACAATAACCCGGAGGTTGATGAACTGATAGAACGGTTTAAACGGACAATAGATCCAAGCGAACGGATAAATATCAACCGCACGCTGCATCGGGTGGTACGTGAAGATACACCGTATATATTCCTCTGGTCGCTTAATAAAAATGCCGCGGCAAATCAGAGAGTTAGGAATTTTATGACCCGTGTAACGCCGTTCAGTTTTTTCGACTATCTCAATGAATGGTATATCAGAGACGATTGGTAAATGAAAACCGCACGGACGATCCTGAAGGAATTTCTCATTGCGCTTCTCATACTTGTCGGTACTACCTTTACCATATATCTTCTTTTAGGACAACTTATTTATGAACACGACGACGAAGGAGTGCGAACCACTCCTTCGTTTGTTTCTATTGCCGGCGATTACGGTCACTGGGTCTCAAATGCAGTATTCAAAGGAGACCTGGGTCATTCTGCAACCATAAACCGCGACGTCAGCGATATTATCGGGTACGGATTTCGCCAAACCTTTATTCTTGTAATCGGCTCTTTATTTGTCAGCGTCCTGATTGCAATTCCGCTCGGTGTCGTTGCGGCATTGCGATCGAATACCTGGTTTGTGCGGTTTTTTGTTCCCGGCACTTATCTGTTTTCCGCTTTGCCGGTTTTCCTGCTGGCAATTTTTGTACGTCCGTTCTGGGTGCAGCATTTCGGTATTCTCGATTGGTATGCAGACATCCCGTTAAGCCGGATAATAGGGTATTATGGAATACCGATTATTATTCTCGGCATCGCCGACGGTGTTGCAGGCGAAATGGTAAAACACGTTCGGGAAGTAATCGGGGGGATGATCCGAGAGAATTATATACGGGCAGCGATTGCGCGAAGCGCGGGCGTTTCAAAACATATTGTGAAAAACGCCGTGCTGCCGGTGTTTACGATAATAACGTCGAGGTTTTCATACGCTCTCGGCGGCGCTCTTATTGTTGAGTATATCTTTTTCAGTCACGGCATCAGCATCGTCGCGCTCGATGCATTGAAGTACCGCGATCCATACGTACTGCTGGCAATTGGAATGATCTTTTCACTGCTTATTGTAGCGGCGAATATACTAAACAGGATTCTGACAGTCGCAGTCGATCCCCGCACGCGTTCGTGAAAATAACTTTGCATGAAAAAGAAATTTACATATCGCCCCGATCGTCACCGTGAAAAAGGATTGCACGCATTCTTCCGGCAGTCCGGTTCGCTGTCGATCGTAATCGGTGCGGTTATAATAGTTCTGTTTGTGATCGGCGCCTTATACGGGCAGTTTGCATTTCGGTTGAATTTGTATTCGCATTCACCCACCGATGTGCAATATGATCGTTTTGACTCACCGCCGTCATCGCAGGTATTACGTTCGGTACTCGATAGACGGGAACCGTTTGAGTATGAATTCCAATACGATTATTTGGAACCGGTGGAGGGACATATTCTCGGCACGGACAATGACGGAAGAGATATATTTATACGCGTGCTTAACGGCGCATCTACTTATCTCTATGCCGGGGTTTTAACCGTGTTGATCTCACTCGTTATCGGCATTCTTCTGGGCTCCATATCCGGTTACTACCGGGGAAGGGTTTCCGAATTAATTGCAAGTTATTTGACAAACGTTCTTGATGCATATCCGCGGATTGTTATATTGATCATCGTTGCGTTCATCTCGCATTTTAATTTGTATGCAATAATGATTACCCTCGGAATATTAAACTCGACACGCATTGCGCGAATTATTACCGGTACGATCGAATCGTTGAAAAATACCGATTTTATTCTTGCCGCGAAGGAAATCGGACTATCCGATATTACTATTATCGGTAAGCATATCGTATGGTACAATTGCCGTCATTTGTTATCCATTCAAATTATTTACGGCTTTGCCAGCGTGATATTGATAGAAGCGACGTTGAGCTATATCGGTTACGGAATCGGTGAACCGCTTGTAAGCTGGGGCAGAATGATTTACGACGGTTCCGGAGGCAGGTATCCGTTTAATTTTGTCGAAGGAATTTACTGGCAGGCAATCCCGCCGGTTATTGCAATTATCGGAACAATACTCGGATTAAACCTTCTCGGCGACGGTCTCAGCAAACGTTTTAATGTAAAACAAACCGACTATCTCCTGTGAAAGAACACAATGCACATAACGGCGCACTGCTATCGGTTCGGAATCTGAGAACCTACTTCCATACGAATAAAGGATTGGTCCGGGCGGTCGACCGTGCAAGTTATAAAGTTGATAAAGGTGCATTTGTTTGTCTTATCGGCGAATCCGGCAGCGGTAAATCGGTCTCGGCTTTATCCATTATGGGATTGATCGATACATCACCCGGTATTGTCGGCGGTGAGATTATGTTCGAGGGAACTAATTTACTCGAAGATTTAGGTAAATACTGCACAATTAATTCCAACGGCAGTTCAATCGATATTGTAAAGGATATATCCGGATGGCGAAAACGGCATCGTTTAAATATTGCAGGCATCAGAGGAAGGCGGATCGGGATGATTTTTCAGGATCCGGTTTCGTCGTTGAATCCGTTGTTTACGGTTGCAGATCACATCGGTGAGTCTGCCGGACTGCGGCATGATAAGCTCTCCCGGAAACAAAAATTCGAGATTGCGTTGGAATGGTTGAGCAAAGTTCGAATATCGTCGCCGAAGGAAGTCGTGCACGCATATCCGTTTCAACTCAGCGGCGGTATGGCACAGCGTGTAATGATTGCCGTTGCACTCGCTGCCGAACCTCAATTACTAATTGCCGATGAACCGACAACCGCACTCGATGCTACCGTGCAGCTCGAAATATTGAAGTTGCTGAAGTCGTTACAGGAAGAGATGCATTTGTCGATTTTGTTTATTACACACGACATCAGCATCGGTTCGAACTTCGCAGATTCTATTGCGGTGATGTATGCAGGGCGTGTGATCGAATCCGGCCCTCCCCATGCGATTTTTCAGCGCGACAATAATCATCCGTACACCGACGGGCTGCTGCACGCTGCATTGAAAATAACGACCGATGCGGACGATAAAAAATTTATTAAAGGAAGTCCGCCCGATTCCGTGCATCATCCGTCCGGTTGTAAATTTCATCCCCGCTGCGAGTTAAAATCCGAGTTGAGCGACGGGGGAAGCCGATGCGAACGGGAAGAACCGCATGATATTAAAGTAAACGAAAACCATCATATTCGATGCTGGAAGTATGAACCCGGTAATTAGTCTGAAGAACGTTTCGAAAATATTTCATCGCAGACGTTGGCTCTCACTGAGCGACGGGAATAACATTGTACGTGCGGTAGATGATGTGACCGTATCCATCGATGAAGGGCAATCGGTTGGATTGGCGGGCGAAAGCGGCTGCGGAAAAACCACGCTCGGAAGATTGATATCGGGTTTGTATGAACCGACAGAGGGAACTGTCGTTATAAATGGTCGTAATATTAATGAAGGATCGAGAGAAATCCGGCAGCAGGTGCGGAGAAACTGCAGAATGATATTTCAAAATCTCGATGCGGCGCTGAATCCGTTCATGACGGTTCAACACATACTTGAGGAACCGTTGAAGGTTCACACAAAAAAAACGAAATCGGAGTGCAACAGGAGAATCGAACAGGTGCTTGAGTCGGTTAATTTGCCCCGCTCGTTTAAAAATGAATACCCGCACACGCTGAGCGGTGGAGAAAAGCGGCGGGTCTCCGTTGCCCGTGCAATTGTCGTTCCGCCGAAAATTCTCATTGCCGATGAACCCGTTTCGGCGCTCGATGTATCCATCCGGGCGCAGATTATCGATTTGTTTCAAAATTTACGCGAAGAACTTAAGCTGACTATGGTATTTATTTCTCATGATCTCGGTGTACTCAACGATGTCTGCGATCGTTTGCTCGTAATGTATGACGGAAAAATAGTCGAAGACGCCCCGATCGAAAAACTGAGGGAGCGATCACTTGCGCATCCGTATTCTCGCAAATTAACGGAATCTGTGCTGCAGATTTCAGTTGACAGTAGGCAGTAAACAGTTGTCAACTGCCTACTGCCAACTGTCAATTTATTGTAGAATTGATTTGGCTTTATAATTATGGAAACAAATCCCGACGTAACCTGTATTGGTGAAATATTAGTAGATTTTGTATCGACGAAAAAAGGTGTTGCACTTTCCGATTCACCTGCGTTTATGAAATTCCCCGGAGGCGCTCCTGCAAATCTTGCAGTCGGACTGGTACGGCTCGGAGTGCCGACGGCCTTTATCGGAAGGGTGGGAGACGATTCATTCGGGAAATATCTTTGTAATGAGCTTCGAAATATCGGAGTGCAGAGTGGTGGTATTGTATTCGACAAACTGCACAAAACCCGCCTTGCATTTGTTTCGCTTTCTCCCGGCGGAGAACGGTTTTTTGAATTCTGGGAAATGCAGCCGGCAGACAGTCAGCTTCGGTTCTCGGATGTACATATTCCGACGCTTCGGGAATCGAAGATAATTCATGTTAGTTCGTTTCTTCTGCTCACAGAGCCGGCACGATCTTCGCTCGTTCAGATAATCAGCGAATTTCAAGACGGTGATGTTCTCATATCGTTCGATCCGAATATCCGGCTCAATCTGTGGAAAACCGAAGCCAGGGCAAAACAGTTGATGATGAAAGTCATTCGTTTTACCCATATATTGCGGTTGAACCATCAGGAAGCGTCGTTTCTCACGGGGCTTGATGATATCGAAGAAGCCGCTGTCCGACTGCTGCAAGCCGGTCCGCAAATTGTGGTTATTACCAGGGGGGAAGACGGATGTTATTTCAGGACAAAGCACGTAAGCGGGTATGCAGAGGGATTCTCGGTCGATGTTGTCGATACCACCGGCTGCGGGGACGGATTTCTCGCCGGGTTACTGCACGGTTTACTTGAATCGGATTTGAAAATAGAAGAGTTATCAAAAGATGATCTGTATGAAATATGCCGTTATGCAAATGCGGTCGGTGCGCTGGTTGCAACCCGTTCTGGCGCCATTACCGCGCTCCCCGATAAAAAAACGGTGGATGAATTCATAACAAATAGATAAAACTTCTCCTCGCCTGTTTGTCATTGTTTTTTTCCAAAAATTTTTTGTACATTATAGATATATCTTATCATGAACCTACCGAACAAACCGAAACAGGAGTCATTTCCATGGAAAATAACGAAGAAACATATTTCGAAACAAAATGCGTTCATTCCGGCATTAAAGAATATGAGTACGGACCGGTTGTACCGCCGATTTATCAAACGTCTACATTTAAATTTAAATCTGCCGGTCACGGTGCGGCATTGTTTGCAGGCGATGAAAAGGGGTATATATATACCCGGATGGGAAATCCGACTATAGAAGCAATGGAGGACAGTGTTGCAGAACTTGAGGGGGGACATAAGGCGCTGGGATGCGGGAGCGGTATGGCGGCAGTACATACTGTTTTTGCAACGCTAACACAAACGGGGGATCACGTTGTGTGTTCGAATGCAATTTATGGACCCACTACAACATTGCTTAACTCTGTCATGAAACGGTACGGCGTTCACACTACTTTCGTCGATGCATCCGATATCGGGGAAATAGAAAATGCCGTTACCAAAAAGACACGTATTATTTATATCGAAACACCGGGCAACCCGACGCTGGCAATTGCCGATATTGAAGCGATTGCCGAAATTGCACGAAGAACCGGAGCGTATCTTGTCGTCGATAATACGTTTATGAGTCCGGCACTTCAAAAGCCGTTCGAATTCGGCGCCGATATTATTCTGCACAGTATGACAAAATTTTTAAACGGTCACGCAGACGTTATCGGCGGCGTCATTATAGTAAAAGATGAAGAGACCTATTGCCAGTTCAGAAAAACTCTCAATCAACTTGGCGGCGTCATCGATCCGTTTAATTCGTTTCTCGTGCATCGCGGAATTAAAACACTTGCCCTGAGGATGGAGCGGCATTGTGAAAGTGCGGCAACCATCGCCGAGTATCTGGAGAGTCACCCCGCTGTTGCAAAAGTCATGTTCCCCGGCTTGCCAAGCCACCCGCAATTTGAACTGGCGCAGAAGCAGCAGAAAGGACCGGGCGGACTCATATCGTTTGAATTAAAAGGCGGTTGTCAAGCCGGCCGTAATTTAATGGATTGCGTAAAGCTCTTTCAACTTGCGGTCAGTCTCGGCGGCGTCGAGTCGCTTATTCAACATCCTGCAAGTATGACGCACGCCTCGATGGAGAAAGAAGTCCGTTTGGCTGCGGGGATAACCGACGGCCTGGTGCGGCTTTCGATAGGAATTGAAAATGTTAAAGATTTATTGCTTGACCTGGAACAGGGTCTTGAAAAGGTGGGTAAGGTTAGAGATGAAGTCATAATTTGAAAAATTTTGTGATATTCCTGTTTTTCATTACACGAGACAATGTTATTATGGCTTTTCAATTATAATTGACGTGTATTCGGTACTTTTCCACAAAAGTTCAAACATATCACTTTGACAGTAAATTTCTCCATCTTCAGGATCCAGTATATTAATAATGTCATTTTCTATTCGATAAACAACAACCGAATGGACATAAAATTCATTATCTGAATATTTCAAAATATTTGTAATAACAGGTTTATTCTGATTAATAAATTTCCGTAATTTGTCGAGATTTAAAGAGCTTATAGTTGCCTTGAGTTTATATGATTCTGCGCATCGGATTGCGTTAATAGGGTGGGTACCATATGGTTTGGTTTTAGTTTTTATTCGTAATGACTTTTCATCCTCCTTAATGCCATAGTATTCAAGTACCATTCTTAGACAAGCTACTGTGCAGGAATAATTTTTTTCCTGTTTATATAATTTCGGTTTCTTCATAAAGAAGAATCTCAGCGTTTTGCAGTATTTCCGGCTTAGAAGTAGTTCCTAAGATAGAATGAGTCTCGTTATCTATTAGAATGGCGCCAATTTCACCATAGATACCGGCCTTTTTTGCCAATATAATTGGAACTACCCAGAGTATTTTTTCATCGATCGCTACACGTTGTGGCACACCGGCAATCATACCATCTGTTAATTCTCGAGAAATATATCCATTGGCAATTGAAAATATTTCTAAAATATCTGAACCATAGAGCTTTTCAAATCGCACTATGGCTTTGCTAGCCGCTTTAAATTTATCTAAAGACATAGACTGTTCTCATTTTATTAATATGTCGTTAAGTAATATAAGAACTTAATAGAAAAATGAAAAGTTCATAACCCTATAGTGTAGCATTTATTATCTTGTTTGTCAAGAAAAAATTAAATATCTTAGGCAAATATAATAATGAAGATGGGCTTTAACCGTCGAATTTCCATTTATTTAGATTTGACGCAATATCATAACGCATGCATTCCAAACCAAAAAACCCCTGGCAAATTTTCGTTGACACCGGCGGGACATTTACCGATATTCTTGCCCGCGACCCTGAAGAACCGGAGAAGCTTCGTCGGGCCAAGGTGCTCAGCAGCAGCTCGCTCCGTGGAAAAGTTGATAAATTATTCGATGCCAACAGACTCCGTGTATCTCAATTCTGGCAGGCACCCGATAATTTTATACGGGGGTTCAGCTTTCATCTCCTGAAGCATACTCATCCCGACATCTATGTCGAATCTTTTGACAGCGACTC
>PWTU01000461.1 GCA_003562775.1 Ignavibacteriales bacterium | reverse complement strand
GATGTTGTGAATCCCGGAGGAACTATTGTAATGTACGGCGCGACGCTCGGCCCGTCCGATAATGTAACCGTCCGTCGGATTTTCTGGAAACAGCTCAATGTCTTCGGCTCTACAATGGGATCACCGGCAGATTTCAAAAAGATGCTGGATATGTACTCCGGGAGCAATCTCAAACCGGTAATAGATTCGGTTATGTCTCTTGAAGAAGCTTCTAAAGCGCATGGGCTTATGGAAGATGCCGCACAATTCGGCAAACTGGTGCTGCGCATCGATTCATAATGGGGATAAAATCGAATCGATATGTCGGTTTTAACTTCGGTGGTATATACAAGATCTTACCAAAATCGTAAATTCATTACAAATCTTGTAAATAGTGGTTGAATTCGGGAAGGGATGAAATTTTTCCCTTTTTATCGTATATTACAGGATAAACTAAACTTCTACATCAATCATCCCGATAAGGTTCACAACAAGAAAGGAGAACGGCCATGAGAATAGTGGTGGCTGACAAATTTCCGGAACAATATATTGATAAGCTGCAATCTTTGAACGTTACTGTCGATTATAACCCTAAATTAAGCGCCGACAATCTTGTTGAGGCCGTTCGAGATGCAACTGTTGTCATTGTTCGTTCGACCGTTGTAAATAAAGAATGTATTAATAACAGCAATGAACTGAGTTTAATTATTCGCGCCGGTGCAGGGGTAAACAATATCGATCTCGACGCTGCAAGTGCAAAAGGTATATACGTTGCAAATTGTCCCGGTAAAAATTCCATCGCCGTAGCCGAGCTTGCTATGGGTTTGATTCTTGCAATCGACCGGAGAATACCCGATAACGTTATCGACTTCAGAAACGGAAAATGGGCCAAAGCGTTGTATTCAAAAGCCGACGGATTATTTGGTAAGAAGCTTGGCGTCATAGGAGTCGGGAAAATAGGCCTTGAATTAATCAAACGGGCTCAATCGTTCGGGATCGAAGTGTATGCATGGTCGCGGTCATTAACTCCGAACTATGCCGAACAGGTAGGAGTTCAGTTCTGTAAATCTATTGGAGACTTGGTAGAGCTGTCTGATATTGTCTCCGTACATCTCGCATTGAAACCGGAGACGAAGGGCATCATTTCCAGGGATATAATCAATCGCATGAAACCCGGTACGATTTTTATTAACACAGCCCGCGCCGAGGTTGTAGATGAAGACGCTTTAATTGAAGCAGCCGGAGCAGGAAAAATTAAAGCGGGTATCGATGTCTTTAATAATGAACCGGAACAAAAAGAGGGTGCGTTCTCGAGTAAACTGCAAAATGTTAAAAACATTTATGTCACTCATCACATCGGCGCTTCGACCGAACAGGCCCAAAATGCGGTTGCCGCAGAAGCGGTCGAAATTGTTCGGGAGTATGTGCAGGAAGGACGAGTCCGGAATTGGGTGAACAGATGCAAAGCAACCGAAGCAGAATGGCAGCTCATCGTAAGGCATTTTGATAAACCCGGGGTGCTGGCAAATGTACTGGCTGTCTTGAAGCAGGGCGATATTAATGCAGAAGAGTTGGAGAATGTCATTTTTGACGGTAAGGTTGCAGCATGTTGTACTATCCAGCTCGACGACCGCCCGACGGATGAGATGCTGGAACAAATCCGCAGCCGAAGCGATGAAGTAATCAGCGCAACGCTTATTAATTTAAACAATGTATAAGGAGAAATAGATAAAACGTGAAATTCAGTATATCATTTTTCCCCACGCAAAAAGAAGTTCCCGTAGATGCAACAATCCCAAGTCATATACTTATGCTCCGTGCCGGTCTCATTCGTCCTCTTGCAGCGGGGGTGTATTCACACTTGCCGATCGGCCAACGAATTATGCAAAAGGTAATGCAGATTATCCGCGACGAAATGAATGCAATCGGCGGGCAGGAGGTTTTTCTCCCGGCATTGAATCCGGTCGAGTTGTGGCAGGAGACCGGGCGTGTCGATGACTTTGGCGATATTATGTTTCATATAAAAAATCGTCCTATGGTTCTTGCACCGACACACGAAGAGGTGATCTGTTCGATTGCAAAGAACTTTCTCAGGTCATACCGTGACATGCCCCAGATATGGTATCAGATCCAGACAAAGTTCCGGAATGAACCGCGTCCCCGGTCGGGAGTACTTCGCGGAAGGCAATTCTTGATGAAGGATTCCTATAGTATGGATTCTTCCTGGGAAGGATTGGATGAAAGCTATGATAAGCACGCCGAAGCATACAAAAAAATATTTTCACGCTGCGGATTAAAATTCTTTATCGTCGGCGCTTCAAGCGGTGCTATGGGTGGATCCGGTTCGCAGGAATTCATGGTTGAATCGGAATCCGGTGAAGATACATGCGCCGTGTGTCCGAAGTGCGGGTATGCGGCAAACGTTGAAGTAGCGGCCTCGAATGTCCCGCCGCTGCCGAGAACGGACGGCGATCCGCAACTTGAAGAAATTCATACACCGAATGTCCGGACTATAGATGAGCTTGTCGAATTCTTAAATGTTCCTGCCGAAAAACTGGCAAAATCACTTGTTTACATGCAGGATAATAAAACACCGATCCTCGTTTTAATGGTCGGAAATGACCTGTTAAATGAAACAAAACTTGCAAGCGCACTCGGTCAAAATATTCGCCCGATGCACCCTGATGAGATCGTGCAATTTACCGGTGCACACTCCGGTTCGCTGGGCCCTATCGGATTAAAAGATTTTAAAATCGTTGCCGATAACCGCCTGAAGGATGCGAACGGGTTGGTCAGCGGAGCAAATAAAGATGATTACCACGTCGGTAATATCGATTTTGTTCGGGATGTGAAATTAGACGGATATTACGATCTCCGTGAAGTTAAGGAGAACGAGCCGTGCATACACTGCGGCGAGAAACTCCGTGTTGTGAATGCGATAGAGATAGGACATATCTTTAAACTTGGAACGAAGTACGCCGAAGGATTAAAGGCATATTTTCTCAATGAGAAAGGTGAAGAGAAGCCGATTATCATGGGAAGCTATGGCATCGGTGTTGAGCGGATAATCGCTAGTCATATCGAACAGAATCATGATGAGAACGGCATTATCTGGGAAAAATCGATAGCACCTTTCCACATCCATATTATCGGTTTGAATATGAAGAACGAGAACGTTCGTGAGGCCTCGGAAAATATTTATCAAATCCTGCTCGATAATGAATATGAGGTTGTGTTCGACGACCGCGACGGCGTCACGGCCGGATTCAAATTTAAAGATGCCGATTTGCTCGGCATGCCCATGCAAATAATTATCGGTGAGAAGAACCTGAGGGACGGGAATGTAGAGATTAAGATTCGTCGAACGGGGGAACGTTCGGTTGTCGCGATCGATGATTTAATTAATAAATTGGAGAAACTCCTTCACTAACAAAATTACATCATGGCACAAGAACAGAAATTTCTCGT
>PWTU01000150.1 GCA_003562775.1 Ignavibacteriales bacterium | reverse complement strand
TGCCTGTTCTGGTTTTCTTCTTTATTGCGGTTTTTATTCAACGACGGTATGATATATGGTATGTGGCATGTTTTTTAATATTGGTTCTCTGCCTGTTTGTAACGCACAACAGAACGTTTATGATGGTATATCCGCTTGCCGTAATTTTAGGAATAGCATTGTATATGAGAATGGAATATGGACACATGCTGCGGGTAGTTGCATTGAGCGTAGTTGCCGTTGTCTTTTTTTTTGTAGGACTTATTGTTGCAAGCAAATTGCTGGGTTTTGAAAATATTCTGATCGCCCGCTTCGATACCACGCGCGAAACGATCGATGACATTTTCTTCGGCGATGCTCATCTTGTGTACCGATTCACGCTCCTCTGGTCCGTTGTTGCATCCGTTCACGAGATGAATCCGCTGCTCGGTCTCGGTTTCATCGGTTTTGAAACCGAAATCGCCCGGACGATCGGTATTCAGTACTTGGGTGCTTATCAATTTCGTACCAACGATATGGGGCTGGCGACAATAATAGGGCATGGCGGATGGTTGTTTGTTGTGTTGAAAAGTGTTCTATTAGCGTGGATATGTATCGGATTATATCGCATCCGGGTGAATACATCGCAGGAGTTTCTCAGGATATTGTCTATTACGCTGATTTGTTTTATTGTTGTACAAATTCCGGTGAGCATAACCTTCGTCGGTTTGGCATCGTCGCAAACGATTTCTACTATTGCAATCGGATATGCATGTTCCGAGATGTTGTTCCGTTTCGAGAGTGAGCGGCGCGATTAATAATGAAAGTTCTCTTTACCTTCCCGCGGCAGTTCGGATATTACCCGCATATTTTCGAGTATTGTACGAATCTCCGGTCTGAAGGGATCGATTGCAGATACGTTGGAATAGACGAGGGATTGGGCGACGGCAACGGAACGGGAAGCGACGTTCCCGTATATCATATTTCGAATCCCGGAGGAAAAATTTCTATGTTGCGGGAGTTTGCCCGCAAGATCGATGAAATAGAACCCGACATTGTTCATAATTTTTTTTTCCGCGGATGCGGGTTGCTGCCGCTTATCGTGAAAAAATCCATCCCCGCATGGGTCGTCGATATAAGGAGTGTTCGCATAAGCGAAGGGAAAGACTATCCACGGTTTTATGAAATGAGAAATTATCTAATGTGGGTGGAAGCGCAAACATATAACCGGATCCTGGTCTTAACCGATACATTGATGAAGAAATTTCGAAATTCTATTGGAAATGTAACTCAGATCCCGCTCGGTGCGAGCAAGGCGAGGTTAAATTCCTCCGACCGTAATGATATACGTAAAAAAATCAGAGAACAGTTGCATATCCCTGACAATGCACCGGTTTTTCTTTATGCCGGAGCGCCGCACCGGTCCCGAAAAGTTGACCATCTGATAGATGCCTTTTCAACGATTACTAGACAATATCCGGATGTATATTTTCTTATAATCGGCGGGAGTGAACTTACCGGAGTTTTACAAACATTAAAGAATCGTGTCGATGGGTATAAGATGACGGAAAAGATTATTTTTACGGGTGAGGTACCGTATCGCGATATGCATAAATATTTTTCGGCGTCGGATATCGGGCTTTCCTATATGCCTCTCGATACGGCTCATTCTCTACAGCCCCCGACTAAATTGATCGAGTATATGATGGCAGGATTGATTAGCGTTACGAATAAGACAAAAGAGACGGAACGGTATATTCAGGACGAAGTGAATGGAATTATATGCGGCGACGGCGTGCAGGGGTTCGCATCCGGTATGCAACGAGCGCTTTCGCTTCTCCCGAATTCCGGGCCAATCGGGTGCAAAGCGAGGGAATCGGTTGCCGCACTGGACTGGCAGGTAATTGTTACCCGGCATCTTATTCCGTTATACCAACGCATTCTTCATAATCGCACATCGTAGCGGGCGGGAGCATAGGATGATTCATTGGTTTGCCGAGGGAATGACCCCGTACTGGAATGCGTATTTTCGGGAATTAGCGCGTGAACCCGGTATTAAGCTGCAGGTACATTATCGAATAGGAATACCGGAATCTCATCCATGGAAGTTTGGCAACCGGCCTGGATACGATTACCGAAATTTTATCGGCCCGCGAATTATTCCCGATCTTTTGTCGATACGGTCTGTTCTTACCGGTCGGGAGACGCTATTTGTATTTGCAGGTACAAAAGGAATTACCAAAACAATTCTTTTATTATTGGTGACTATCCTTAACCGGCGATTCATTTATCTCGGAGATACATTTCCCGACGATTATCTCAAAGGAATTAAAGGCATACTTGTTCGAAGATTTCTGCTTTCACTGGTTTTTAAATATGCCCGTAGAGTTTTATCGACAGGGAGTGCAGGGGTAGACCGATTGAGGGAATTCGGATGTTCGGAAGGAAAGACGGTCAATTTTCCATATTTTATTGAAATTCCACCCCGTGAAAAAATTCGATCGTCCGGAAAAATTATTCCGCCGCGCTGGAAAGAATATATTTACCCCGAAGATTTTGTGTTTTTGGCGTCCGGTTTTATGATCGGGCGAAAAGGGTTCGATACCACTTTAAAAGCGTTTCATCTGAGTTTAAAAAAAACGGATAAACGGAATATAAAACTGATAATTGCAGGCGATGGACCGGATCGAAAAAAACTTGAAAACATTGTCGATAAATGCGGGATAAACAAGGAGGTATACTTCTCCGGTTGGATACAACCCGGAGAAATCGACGAATTTTACGGCCTGGGCGATGTATTTATTCATATGGCAAGTTTTGAGCCATATGGCGTTGTAGTACTCGAAGCGATGGCGCGAAAGCTCCCGGTTATCGGGAGCGACGGGACAATGGCTGTGCTTGATAGAGTACGTCACGGGGAAAACGGATTTATCGTTGAATCGAACAATATTGAAAAATTGGCGGCGACGATTGATTATTGCTGGAACAATAGAAATAAAATGCTTGCAATGGGGATGGAGGCGCGGAAAACCGCAGAGGAATGGCCGATTAGCCGGGGTGTGAAAATAGTTAAGAATTTATATGTTGAAGCAAATTAAGAGAGCGGTTCGTAAACCGGGGAAAGCGTTTCGATATTTGCGGATAGCTGCAAGGCAAAGGATAGGGAGAAAGAAAGGAGTGCTCGTATATATCGGCGCCGATCCTCAGGGTGAATTTAACATAGTATATCCCGGGTATAAATCGTGCTATTGCTTTGAAGCGAATCCGGAACGGTATGAAATACTTAAAAGAAAATTCTCTCGTTTTGAAAACGTAAAAATATTTAATTATGCCGTATCCGATTATGACGGTGAGATCGAATTTAACATCAGTTCGAATGATAACGGGGATTCCTCGTCAATCGGAAATTTCAATAAGGAATGGTTGAAAACCCAAGAGCCGGATGAAATCCGAATGAACAGGAGGATAAAAATTCCCTGCATCAATTTGCTGA
>PWTU01000549.1 GCA_003562775.1 Ignavibacteriales bacterium | reverse complement strand
CACCAAACAGCAGCTTCGGTAGATAGATCCATCTGGGCGAAGGCATTGTGTGTACGTAAGATGGACCACACTCTGCCGGCGCAGGTTTAAGCCCTGCGATACAACGACGAAACCCCCATAATACCAAGCCCTGAAAGGGCGCTATCAACAGCGCAGGGTGAAGCCCTGCAATTCAACGACGAAACCCCCACAATAGCAAGCCCTGAAGGGGCAAAATCATTTATAAAAGTCCCTACCTATGATCCCCCGAAGTGATAGGAAAAAATAGTTACTCACTCGGTGCAATAAAATATACCGGCTTCAACGGCATTAAACGACGATATTCTTCCGGGATGCGGTCATAATGCTCCACCCAGAGGTCGAAAAACTTTTTCATATCGATCAACATTATTTTTCTTGTCTGATGCGTTCGTGCTTCATCTTCGGCATCTCTCGTGAAACCACCCGTTGTTACAAATATACCGACATCTTCATCTGCAAGGACGGCAACAAATGAGCGTATTCCATCGACGCTTATCCGGTCTGCTCTTCGTTTAACCTGCACTTTAATTCTTGGACCCTTGATACCGAGCGGATCGCTGTATGCGATAATGTCGATTCCTTTATCGGGACCTTGCGGTGCGATGTAGCTTATATGATATCCCATTCCCCGCAAGAGACCTGCCACCACCTTTTGAAAATCGTAGGGATTCATCTCCGCTAAATATTGATCGATCTCGCTCCATGCCGATTCCTCTGCTTCCTCTAAAGTTGCTAAGGTTGACGCTTCATCGATATCATCCGTTTCTTCATCGTCCACAACTTGTTCCTCTGCCCATTTACGATATAGTGTAATTGCCTTACGTTCAAATTCTTCCGGATCAGTATATTGCTCAAATGCTTTACGGCCTTCATCAGTGAGAGACCATACACCCTTTTCCTTGACCAACCAACCCGCTTTTACAGTCGGTATAGTATGGAACCGTGCAAGTTTTTCGTATCTACGTAATTTTGTCTTCTCAAATACATCATTTTCAAATGGAGTGGGAGGCACAACGGTCTCTAATTGCTGTAACAGATCCTTTGCACGCATACCGTGAGGTTCCTTGTATAGAATGTGAAATATCCCTCTCAATATTTCACCTCTTCTTTTCGATGTAATTTCTGCCACTTTAACCTCCATTTTCATTTATTGTTTTTGAAAATTACTACCTCCCCTCACATACAAACTCCTACCCTGCCCGTAATACGATTCAAAAATATGTTGATATACAAGATCGCATTTATTTTCGTATAATTCCGGTGTGTAGGTTCTCGGTAACCCTTCATCGAGCATATCGCGGATTGTGGTTACCACCTGCGCTCTTGACTGCTGACGTTTACGCCAGTCTATTACAAGTTTTTCATCTTTTAATCTCTTGAGAAGATCGCGGGCTACTTTCTTTACCTCCCGCTTTTCTTTTTCGGGTAACTCGATATCCGGTTTTGTCAGTATATCGAAAATAGCAAGCTCCTCCTCGGTGAGATTTTCACGGACTGTACGTTTTTCTTCTTCGTTTAATTCCTGTGCGAAGGCTACCAGTTTATCGAAAAATAACTGTACATTGTATGCTCCTGCATTATACTCATCGATCAACTTTTGAAAACGTTCAAGATAATCGGCGCGCATTTTATTCATTTGAACTAAAACAGTCAGTTTTCTGCTGATCGCATTCCGGAGCTTATCCGCCTGTATCCGTTTTCTTCCCTTTTCAAATTGCATTCTCAATGTATCGAAATCTACGTTCGAGAGATCAATAAGATGTTCGGTCGATGCTATCGGTTCGCGAATGACATATCCTTTCGCGGATATAGATTTATCAAGCACTTTTTCTACCTGCTCCATCACCTCGGATATATCGGCAGGCTCTCCGGTTTCTTCGCGTATCTTCCGGGCTATTGTAACGATGAGCATTACCTCCGATTGAAACTCAGTCGCCGCCTTATCGGGAAGCATTGCCTTATACAACTGGTGGACGCGATTGCTTAACAATAAATATCTTTTCTTCTTGTGATCGTTCACAATGATCGCATCTGCGGCATCGGCTATGAGATTGATCGTATCCTGAGAATCGGCATCTTTAAGGGATTTTAAATCGACGCCGAGTTCTTTACAAAATGAATGCAGCTCGTCTATCGCTTCACGCACAATATTAATCAACTCGCTCTTCTCTTTCACCGGCATATCACCTTCATCGATGCTGCCGTCGGTTGCCGCACCGTATATTGCGAGTGCTTTCTGGAGATCGCGGAATACACCGATATAATCCACTATCAATCCGTTTACTTTCTCACCGAACACCCGGTTCGCCCGGGCAATGGTTTGCATCAGTGTGTGATTGCGCATCGGTTTGTCGAGGTAGATTGTCGATACCGCGGGAGCGTCGAATCCTGTCATCCACATTGCGCATACAAATACAATGCGAAAGGGGTCGTAGGGATTTTTGAATTTCTCGGCAAGATCTTCTGTATTCATACGGCGGCGGTGCGGCTCGATATCGAGTCCTTTTTCCCGGAAATCGGCTATTTCATTCTGACCTGGCGATACGACGACCGCCATATCCGTCGTTTTCATATACTCTATCTTTTCCTGTATCTCCTCCCGCTCCTTATCGTCTGCGGCGCGTTCGAGGGATTTTTCCAGACGGTAGATATGCCGCTTCCAGTGTTCCTGTACTTTGTCATACATCCTGACGGCGGCGGCTTTGTCGATTGAGACAACCATTGCTTTACCGTGGAATCCCCTTCCCATAAAATGCAATACGATATCCTCTGCCACCTTTTCGAGACGGTCGTCCCTCGTGATGAGATGATACTCCCGGGCAAACTCACGTTCGAGTTTTTTCTCCTGTGTTTCGTTCAGCATGGCGCTGTCGATGACATCCTGCAGATCGTCATTGAGCTGGGCGTTCGTGATCTGGAGTTCGGGGATGCGGTTCTCGTAATATAACGGTACAGTCGCGTTATCATCGACCGACTGTTTAAAGTTGTAAATGCTGACGTAATCACCGAAGACACTGCGCGTTTTCTCCTCGCCGGCTATGAGCGGGGTACCGGTAAATGCAATAAATCCCGCATTGGGCAATGCGTTTCGCATGTTGAGGGCAAGCTGATCGTATTGAGATCGATGCGCTTCATCGGTGATGACGATGATGTCGGAGCGTTCCGATAACACCGGATACGGTTCATTGCTGTTGCGATTATGGAATTTGTGTATGAGCGTAAATATATGCCGGTGATTCTCCCGCAGCAGCTTCTTCAACTCTTCACCGCTTTCCGCCCGTATTTCCTCCTCCGTTACGGCGCCGACTTTTACAAAATTATTATAGATCTGATTGTCGAGTTCGACGCGGTCGGTAACGATGACAAAGGTATAGTTGCCGGGAAGTTTACGCAGTACCTTTTGCGAGAAGAAGATCATCGAGTAGCTCTT
>PWTU01000203.1 GCA_003562775.1 Ignavibacteriales bacterium | reverse complement strand
TTTATGCGACACGTTGCGGTGATTATTATGTAATCTCGACGTCCGCAGAACCGGTAAGCAGAGATCTAAACGGAAAAAATCCGGTTGAATCCTCGATCTGGCTGTCCACCGATGGATACGACTGGCGAAATATTTATACAGGCGTAAAAGATCTTTCCACTTCGAAATGGTCGTATACTTATTTTCAATTCGGTTCTCTTGTTCTTCCGCGGGGGGAGAGTCGAAATAATACTCTTATGTTTTCGGGGCAGGCGCTAAAGAAAGTCGATGGAAAAGTTTTTACGGTGGATTTATCTTCATTAAAACAATAAAAATAAATATCTTATTATTCATTACATTTTTTCTTAATGAGTTTGATTAAAAAGGTTTTTCTTTATATAGATACCTCCCTCAAACTCGGTTTGTTAAATGTGCTTTACATCACATGGTATAGAGCTTCGCTCAAAACAGGTGTTCGTAGGTTATTTTTTCCGCAAATGGGATTTCATATTCGTGGAGATTTTTATGATAAAGGTTACGTTAAACCAACACTACCGGATGAATGGAAAAACAATATACTAAATGAATCGAAAGAGATCATTGCCGGTAAGCTTCGATATTATGCTTTTCACTGGAAGGAAGCAGGCAGCCCGCCGGATTGGTTCCTAAATCCATTTAATGGAAAAAAATATCCCGATACAACGAGTCACTGGACAAAGCTCACCGCATTCGACCCTATTGCCGGCGATATTAAGAATATCTGGGAAGCGTCGCGGTTTGAATGGGTGGTTACATTAGCCCGTGCATACGCTGTTAGCAGTGACAGGGTATATTTAGAGACTATTAATACATGGTTGAATGATTGGACGGACAAAAATCCTCTGAACACCGGTCCGAACTGGAAATGCGGACAGGAGGCGTCGATCCGTGTTTTTAATGTTTTACATGCCGCTCTGATTCTGGAACAGGAGAATTACCCCTCAACTGCTTTAACTGAATTTATATATCTGCACCTTGAAAGAATAAGTTCAAACATACGTTATGCTATTGCCCAGGACAATAATCATGGGACAAGCGAAGTTGCCGGTCTTTTCATAGGAGGTACCTGGTTATCGCACTATGGTACATCCGAAAGACAGCGTATTAGAGGTTTTAATTTGTCGGTGAAAGGGAGAAAATGGCTGGAAAACCGGATTGCATATCTCATTGAACAGGACGGCAGCTTTGCGCAGCATTCGGTCACCTATCACCGTGTTTTACTGGATACGCTTATATTTACGGAATTCTGGAGACAAAAACTGAACGAACCACCATTTAGTGATGACTTTTACAGGAAAGCCAGAGCTGCAATAGAGTGGCTATCATTGATGATTGATCCCGTTTCGGGTGATGCACCGAACCTGGGTCCAAATGATGGTGCATTGCTCCTTAATACCCACCAATGCGATTATCGAGATTTTCGTCCGACAATTCAGACGGCTTCTGTTTTATTTAATAATGCAAAATTATTTGGGGATGGGCAATGGGATGAGCCGCTTTTTTGGTTTAATTTAAAAAACACTTCATATAAAACAAACGGAATAGTAAAAAAATCGAAAGTGTTGCCGGGGGGGTATGTAATTATGAAGGGAAAGGAATCATGGGGTATGCTCAGATATCCGATGTTTCGTTTCAGGCCAAAACACAATGATGTGTTTCATTTTGACTTATGGTACAAAGGCAATAATATATTACGTGATTCGGGCAGCTATTCGTATAATGTTGACGTAAAAGAATTAAACGGTTATTTCGGATCAGTCAAAGCACATAATACTGTGTCTTTCGACGACCATGAACAGATGCCCGCTATTAGCCGGTTTCTTAAGGGTCATTGGATAAGACCCGATAGTATCGGTCAAACAGAACAATTAGAGGGTGTGGGGATAAAATGGTCGGGAAAATATACCGATTACAAAGGCAATAAACACCGGCGTACGATAATTTTGAATGAAGATACCTGGATTATTGAAGATATTCTTTCAGGAGATTACAGAAAAGCAAACGTAACATGGAGGTTGATACCCGGTGATTACAAAATTGATCGGAACAGAATATTCGGCTCATGGGGAAATATTGATATACTTCCGGACGAATGTGAGCTTACTCTGAAGGAGGGATTTGAGTCACCCTATTATTGGCATAAGAGAAAAATACCTGTATTGACAGTTTCTTGTAATACTATTCAAAAAATTATAACAAGAATTAACTTTACTTGATCATTAATGAAAATACTGTACATTCATCAGTATTTCACAACAAATGAAGGTGGCGGCGGGACGAGAAGTTATGACGTGAGCCGTTACTTGGTTTCGAACGGTCATTCTGTGACAATGATATGCGGCATGAATCAAAGAGCCGGTCTGCATGTGCGTGGCATACGGCTCTGGAAGGTTACGTGGATAGATGGAATTAAAGTAATCGTCTTGCGGGTTCCGTACAGTAATTATATGAGTGTTGCTGCTCGATTGTTTTCATTTTTTAATTTTTCATTATTATCAATACTCGCCGGTATTAAAGAGAGAAAAATTGACCTGGTTTTCGCGTCGAGTACTCCCCTTACGGTTGCAATTCCCGGTGTCGTTCTCAGTAAATTTCGGAGAAAACCTTACATATTTGAGGTAAGGGATCTCTGGCCGGAGGATCTGGTGGCTGCCGGACGAATGAAGTCCGGTAGTATAGGTCACCGCATTCATGAATTTCTTGAAAATAGAAGTTACGCACGGGCATCGAAAGTGATTCTTGTTTCGAAAGGTTTTCACGACAGACTTCTCGAAAGGAATTACCCTGATAGTTTCCTGGAAACAATCGAATTGGGAGCCGATGGAGAATTGTTCGAAAATGTACGGATAAATAAAGGTTTCTGGAAAGAGAAAGGTCTTGATAGTAAAACAATTGCTGTATATACCGGTGCACACGGAAATGCAAACGGACTTTATCAGATTCTCGATGCAGCAGAATATCTGAAAAATCGGGATGATATTGCGATCGTTATGATAGGGGATGGGGGCGAGAAACCGGATTTACTTAAAGAATTACAACAGAGAAATTTAAAAAATGTTCATATGTTTGATCCGGTCATTAAAAAGGATTTACCCGGTATATTAGCCGGTTGTCACATAGGTCTCATGATATTGAAACAGATAACGAGGCCGCGATGGGTAACACCGAACAAATTATTCGATTATATGTTCGCCGGTTTGCCGACACTCGTCAATTTTGAGGGTACAACTGCAGAAATTGTAGAAAAGGAAAAAATCGGGATAACGTGTAAACCGGGCTCCGCAGAAGATCTTGCACAGGGGATTCAATTCTTTACGGATAATCCGGAAAAGCGACTTGAAACAGGGATGAATGCCCGAAGGCTTGCCTACCAGAAGTATGACCGGAAAATACTGGCGAATAAGATGGAAAAAACGCTTTTATCAGTTGTAAAT
>PWTU01000215.1 GCA_003562775.1 Ignavibacteriales bacterium | reverse complement strand
CTTGCCGGCTTGTATGCAAATGGAACCACCACGGTTGTAGAATCGCAGCCGACGCGTGATCATACCGAAAGAATGCTCGGATTGCCGGTAAAAGAATTCGGCGGAAGGAAATATATTTCGATCGATAGAACATTGCGAATTCCTCCGGCTCGAATGGTTATACCGGGTGATCCGTCAACGGCGGCTTTTTTTATCGTTGCTTCACTCATAACTCCGGAGAGTGATGTTGTGATAAAAAATATTAGTCTTAATCCGACAAGAGTAAGATTTCTATCGGTGCTTGAGAAAATGGGTGCAAAATTCAGTATATTGAACAAACGAAATCCGGACGGCGAACCGGTTGGTGACATACGCGTCAAATCGTCCCAATTGCGGGGATGTACTGTCGAAGGGGCGGAAATCCCGCTTGTCATCGACGAGATACCAATTCTTGCAATAGCCGGTGCATGCGCTCGCGGATTTTTTACAGTAAAGAATGCCGAGGAATTGCGATATAAGGAGTCGGACAGGATTCAATCGGTAGTAGCCAATCTCACAGCAATGGGGATTAAAATTCAGGAACGTGATGACGGATTTACTGTAGAGGGAGGAAAACTACACGGCGGAGTTTCTCTTGATAGTTTCGGCGATCACCGGCTCGCAATGGCATCGGTGATCGGAGGGTTAGCGGCGCAAAAAGAAGTGACAGTCACAAATATGAATGCTGCAGCAGTTTCTTTTCCCGGTTTTCTGGATACAATTCAATCGATCACATATAAAAACTGAGGTATAACTATGGCAAGTGTACGTCTCGAAGAAATAGAAAAAATATATGAAGGCAATGTTGTCGCCGTTAAAGATTGCAATATCGATATAAAAGATAAAGAATTTGTCGTTCTCGTCGGTCCTTCCGGATGCGGAAAATCAACGACGCTCCGGATGATTGCAGGTCTGGAAGAGATCACAAAAGGTAATATCTATATCGACGATAAGATCGTCAACGACCTGCCTCCGAAAGACAGGGACATTGCTATGGTATTCCAAAATTATGCTCTCTATCCGCATATGTCGGTTTACGATAATATGGCGTTCGGATTAAAGCTCAGAAAGTTTCCAAAGAAAGAAATCAATACCCGTGTTCGTGAAGCGGCAAAAATTCTCGGCATTGAAGACTATCTCCATAGAAAACCGAAAGCGCTGTCCGGCGGGCAAAGACAACGGGTTGCGGTGGGGAGAGCCATTGTTCGTAAGCCGAAAGTATTCCTCTTCGACGAACCGCTCAGCAATCTCGATGCAAAACTTCGTGTTCAGATGCGTACGGAGATTTCCAAACTTCACAGGCGGCTTGAAGCAACAATGGTATATGTGACACACGATCAGATGGAAGCGATGACAATGGGAGATAAGATAGTCGTAATGAAAGACGGGTATATTTATCAGATAGATTCACCGCTCGATCTTTATAATTCACCGAACAACGTATTTGTTGCCGGATTCATCGGCAGCCCTTCGATGAATTTTATCGACGGCGTATTGTACAGTGAAGGAGGAATTTCTTTCAAACAGGACGACGGCCCGGTCCAGTTCAGGATTTCGCAAAAACATGAGTCGGACCTCAATAGTTATTACAATAAAAATGTAACTATGGGTATACGACCTGAACACATCCACGACGGAAGGGCGAAACAGCAAGGATTTAATCTTACGCCGGTTACGGTGAATGTAGAAGTAGTCGAACCGATGGGGAACGAAATATTTGTTTACTTTACCGTGGGGAACTCTCAACAGCTCGTCGCCCGGATATCGACTGCCTTTGAAAGCAGGAACGAAATGCCGCAGCCGGGAAGTCCTTTTGAACTGTATTTTGATATCGATAAGATACACTATTTCGATAAAGAAACCACAAATTCTATTGTTAAATATGTCAAATCAACCGGAGAACAGCAAGCGGCAGTTTCCGCTTGAGAATGAAATGCCGAAATATCTGCTTCAACCGCCCGTAGGCGTACTTACGCTTGAAGGGAAGGATGTAATTGACTTTATTCACAGGATGTCTACTAATGATTTACGCAATTTTAATGAAGGTTCGGGAATAACCACCGTCTTTACCAATGAAAAAGGACGCATCATCGATGTGGTGGATTTGTATTCCATCGATGGGAGCATTCAGCTTGTGTATAGCAAAAATGCCCGGGAAAAAATCAAACAGATATTCGATAAATATGTGATAATGGAAGACGTTATCGTTAAGGAAAATCCCGGTTATGCAATAGTTCTCAGTTTGAGCGGGGGGGGGAAATCCCGGGAAATATTTTCAGGTGAAGCAGACTCTTTCGAAATGTGGTCGCCGCGCATATTTCCGGAAGGGAAACTGTACGTTACACCGGAACAGAATCTACGAGAATTAAATTTAATAAGAAGCGGGAAAGAAATTGATTTCAAAGAATATAATGACCTCCGTCTCGAGAGGGGAATACCATTATTCGGAATCGATTTTGATGACAGCGTTAATCCACTCGAATCGTATTTACAGGAGTATATAAGCTGGAATAAGGGGTGCTACATAGGACAGGAAGTAATTGCCCGTTTGGACACTTACCAAAAGATAAAAAGATTTCTCAAAGGGGTTGTGCTTGAAAAACCAATAACGGAAGCGGATCAACTTCGTTTAGAAAATGAAGAATCTTTTCCGGATATTATGTATGAAGGAAAATCCGGCGTTGGTACCATAACTTCTTACGGATACTCTTCCGCTTTAAATACATCGATTTTTATGGCGCGACTTGAAAAGGGAATGGAAAAGGCCGGAAATCGTGTGGAAATTGTAATTGGAGAATCACGCTATTCCGGTACAATTATCGATTTACCGTTTGTGAATTAAAATCATGAGTAAACCTGTCGTATTGGTGACCGGATCGGGGAGACGTCTCGGAAGGCAAATTTTGTTTGGCTTTCATCGTCATGGTGGTTTCGATCTCGTTCTCAATTATCATGCATCGGAAAATGAAGCTGAAAATACGGCATCGAAAATCCGATCGGAGGGGGGGAGGATCCTGACGGTTCGGGCAGACGTATCAAAACGCGATGATGTTGTGCGTATGATGCAGATCATTGAAAAAGAGTACGGTCGTCTCGATATTCTGGTAAACAATGCGGCAATATTTACCCGGTATAAATGGGATGCTCTGACAGACGATGCCTGGAATAAGATAATAGATACAAATTTAAAAAGCGTTTTTCAATGCTCCCAGGAAGGCGCCCGTTTAATTTTAAAAACATCCGGCAGAGGTAAAATCATAAATATTGCATCGCTCGGAGGTTTGCAGGCATGGAAAGAGCACATACACTACAGCGCATCAAAAGCGGGTGTATTGAGTCTCACTCGCTCGTTTGCACGTACACTTGCACCGGAAATAACGGTGAACGCAGTAGCGCCGGGAACGATCATTATCGAGGGAGAGGAAAATCCGGAAAT
>PWTU01000587.1 GCA_003562775.1 Ignavibacteriales bacterium | reverse complement strand
CTGATAAAGGTGAGCTAATCGGTCTGGCGCAGGCGGTACGCCGGGAAGAAGATCAGGAATATTTTGAAGAAGAAATCCGCGAAGGGGATTTGGAAACTGTTATTGTTCCCGCTGTTGAGATATATCCCGATTCTTGTTACCGCAACAGCATGGCTGCTGTATCGAGCCTGATACATGCCAAGGCTTTTCACGTGGACGATATTGAAGATGCTTGGGATATCAAAGTCCAGCCCGAAGATACGGCTGCCATGAAATTGCAGCAGGCCCAGGTAGGGTCTGGTGGCCTGGGGTATGGTGTTGGCGGTTTTAATTATACAAGTGCCAAATTGAAAGACCATGCGGTAGTGAAAGAATACTGGCAGGTACCCAGCAAGAAGTACCCCCGGGGCCGGTTGATTATTGTGGCCAACAAAAAACTCCTTTACCAGGGCCCTTTACCTTACCCGGTGGAAAAGGACGGCAAGTTGGGGATACCGTTCACCAAGGCTGATTGTATCGAGCGTAACGGGGTATTTTTTGGCAAGACGGTGGTAGAAAGATTGATTCCTGTGCAGCGGCGTTACAACGCGCTTCGTAACCGTAAAGCGGAATATTTGAACCGCTGTGCTATTGGCCAGTATTGGGTTGAAGAAGATTCCACCGATTTGGATACGCTGGAGAACAATATAGGTTCACCGGGTTTCATTGGGCTATATGAACGTGGCAGCCAGCGGCCCGAACCAGTGATGAACCCGCCCTTGCCGGCGGCCTTTGAAACCGAAGAGCACGGACTTTTGCAAGAATTTAACACGCTTAGTGGTGTTTCCGATCTGGCCCGGCAAAGCAAGGCGCCACCGGGGGTTAAGAGTGGTGTAGCTTTGTCAATTGCTCTGGAACAGGACGATACTCGTTTGTCCAAGACGGCCGAGAACGTGGAAGTATTTCTCGTACAGAACGCCAGAATGTGGTTAAGAATGTACAAGGCTTTTACTAATGGGGTAAGGACGCTCCGAACTGTTGGGGAAGATAATCTGGTGGAAGTTATGGATTGGACTGGTGCTGATATTACTTCCGATGATGTGATAGTAGAAGCGTTCTCTGCTATGGCCGAGTCTCCCGCACAGCGCAGGCAAATGGTATTTGATCTTCTGGCAACCGGCCTGTTCCACGATCCGGAAACAGGGATAATCGAAAAGGATATGCGTTCCAAGATATTTGACATGATTGAAATGGGTTCATGGGAAACCGCTGATAGCACGGAACAGCTGCATGTTGCCCGGGCTGAAAGAGAAAATCTGGAGATGACTGACGGCAATATAGCCGAGGTAAGACCCTATGATGAACATATGCTACACCTGCACAGCCATAACAAGTACCGTGTAACGGCTGAATATGAAGAGCTCATGCGGGCAAATCCGCAAATCGAAGAAGTGTTTCGCAACCATACCGACCAGCATATGCAATTTATGATGCCGCCCCCGGGAACGGAAGCAGAAGGCCCCGGGGCCGAGCCAGCACCGGCGGGGCCGCCCGTAGGAGGGGGTGGTGATATGGGTGCCACTTAAGGGTGATATAGGGAAGGATATTAGTGAGCTCATGCACTCGTATGAGCAGAAGGGAAGGATAGGAAATTCAAAGCCCAAGACACGGGCTAAAGCATTAAAACAGGCGATAGCGGCAGCTCATAGCGCTGCCAAAAATAAAAAAAGTCCAGGCGACAACCCTTAACGGGCCGCAGGGGCTTTTTTAATTGGGAGTGACTGACCATGACCGATAACCTCTGGGACAGAGGCCGGCGTATTGATTTACAACTGTTTGCCGAAGAAGGGGCAGGCGAGCCCCCCGAAGCGGGGACAACTCAACCTGAGCCCGCAGAACCCGTAACACCGGAAGAGCAGGCTACTTTGCTGCAGTTTTTGGAGCGGCAAAAAGCCGCGGAAGAACCTGCACAGGAACCCGCGCAAGAACCTGCGCAGGAGCCAGCACAGGAGCCGGAAAGCAAGAAGATTTTGGGCAAATTCAACAGCTACGAAGAACTGGAAAACGCTTACCTGGAAGAGCAAAAACGCCTGACCAGGTACGGGCAGCAGTTTTCCGATCTCAAGCGGCAGTGGCAAAACTATCTAGTTGCAAGGCAAAGAGAACAGCAGCAGGCCAGGCAGCGGCCGCCGCAAGAGCCGCAATTAACCCCGGAGCAGATCCAGCAGCGTAACGAAGAGTATTACCAGAAGCTGCAGGAAAAACCCTGGGAACTGCTTACCGAGTACGAAAAGAATACGATGCAACACCTTGACCAATCTGTGGAGCAAAAAATAAACCAGGCCATGCAGCAGTATGTAGCTCCCATGGCGCAAAAGCTCGAATACCGCGAGAGTCTGGAAAACTTCAACAAACAGCTCGAAGATGCGCGGCAAAAATATTCAGACTTTGAGCAGGTTTTGCCCGAAATGGAAAGAGTCATTCAGGAACACGGCAGTTACTACGCTAATGTACCTAACGCAATTGAAGCAATATACGGAATAGCAAAAGCGCGTACGGGGTATACCCAGTCCAGGCCTATAGAAGAACAGCTGCAGGATCCTGAAATCAGGGAAAGGATCACCAGGGATCCCAATCTCAGGAACGCTGTTCTTAAACAATACGCACAGGAGCTAAAGCAGGGTAAACCCCCCAGTGTAATAGGCAACCAGCCCGGCGAATCACCGGCTGCACCGCCAGCTGACCTGACTCAGCCGGGGGCTGCCAAGGAAGCTACTAAATCCTTCTTCCGAAGTTTACTCGGGGGAGGGGGCCAATAACTATAGGAGGTAAAAGGAAATGGCATATGTCGGCTTAAATATGACAGCGATAGATCAGGCACTCAAGAATTACTACCTGCCTGACTTGCGCTATCAATTAAACGAAAAAGCCAGTGCTCTACTGGCGCAAATGGAGAAGAACTCGGAAGACGTGGTGGGCCGTGATATCCGTATGGCCCTGAGGTACGGACGGGTAGGGGGTATCGGGAACCGTGCAGATGACGGGCTGCTTCCCGATCCCAAATCTCGCCAGACCAAAAAGGCGATCATGGAGACCAAGAACATATTTGCCCGTTTTCGCCTGACGGATAAAACTATCGAGGCTTCCAAATCTGACGTGGGGGCTTTCGCCAACATGCTGGATCAGGAAGTTAAGGATTGTGAAGCGGATGCCAGGCTGGATCTGTCTCGCCAGGTAGTAGGAGATGGTGCCGGCACTCTGGCTACTCTGTCTGCAGATTCTACTACGGCTTCCCCGCAGGTAGTTACGGTGGATTCTACCATGTACCTGGCCGAGGGCATGATAATAGACGCTCGCGATGCAGGTACCGGTGCGCTCACTAATGACGCCCATGAAAAGCTAGAAATCTTGGGTGTGACAGGCCCTACCACGTTTACCGTGGCTGCAACCGGGGTGACTATACCTATTAACTCTATCATCACAATAGATCGGAAGAG
>PWTU01000485.1 GCA_003562775.1 Ignavibacteriales bacterium | reverse complement strand
GCTCGAAGCGGGCGGAATGAGCAAGGTGAGAAAAATGTTGTATGTTCGATAAAGAAAATTTTGCGATAGTTCTTGTAAGTAAATGTCAGCGATATGGATTCTATAAAAAACTTCACATAAATATATACATTAAGGATAATATAATGATAAGAAATCTATCTCTGTTGACCGTCATTTTTCAACTTCTATTCACCAATTTAATTTATTCTAACATTGTTAATCCTGTCAACGCGTACACTATATCCTTTGATGAGCCGGTGCGACTATCCGAACTATATGTTGAGCAAAACGCGATTTCAAATGCAGTACCTTTGTATGTTGATCATGATAATCTTGGTTTAGTGTATGTCTCTTCTTCACCAGATAAATTAGATTCATTAATTTTAGTAATGAGCAGTGATGACGGAGAGAATTGGCAGACTAAATATCAAATTACATCATATACACGATTGCGTGATAGTGGATCATGGTCCATAACAGGAACTATTACCCAATCCGGAAGGATCATAGTAGTCTACACGATAACCGATGGATCTACCGTTCATCCTACGCAGATAGTATATTCAGATGATCAAGGAAGTACATGGTCCCCGCCACAGAATCTATTCGCAGCAGTAAAAATAGCTCAACCGGTTATATCCGTTTCACCATCAAATAAATTGTCTGTCGTTGGTTTTTCTGATTATTTATTTTCAAGTGAAGATGAGGGGGAGAATTGGGAAGCACGCCGCGTCGGAATCTCGCCAAAACATCTTCTCATGTTATCAGATTCCAATATTTTGGCTTTTTATGAAGCGGTTGCCGGGTCGATTTCGTCTATTTACTTGAGGTCAAGTGACGATAATGGGGAATCCTGGGATACATCCGTGAAAATTACGCCTGATACCCTGTCGGCATCAAGACCGAGGGTAATTTCGGATCAGGATGGTATCATATATGTATTTTATGAGGTGGAAAATGAAATACAGCTTGGTTCTATGACATTTAAATATAGAAATATACACTATCAGATCAGCGAAGACGTAGGATCGACATGGTCATCACCGGAATGGGTAACCAGGTATCCTGGTAACGATCTCTACCCTGAGGTGACGATGTCGTCCGGCATGCCTTTTGTGTCATTTATATCGGACCGCTGGTATGGGAACAACCAGATATGGTTATCGAAAATCGGTATTACGGAGGATAACAATTCGCCCCCGACAATTTATCAGTACTTTGCATTTGTTAGCGATCGGTCTATATCTGTAAGAGCATATGTAGCAGGGTATAGGGATATAGCATCTGTGTATGCTCACATAACGGTCAATGACCTTGATGAATATGAATTTCTCATGGCATACAGTGAGAACAATAACAATTGGCATACAGGTACAGGTCCGTTTGCATACGGTGATAAAATCTCTGTCTATATATCTGTAACTGATAAGGCGGAGAATACCGTACTTTCAGAAACCATTATTCGATCTATACCGATCCCGATTGAAACCGCATGGCTGTCCGGTGGATCTTTACAGAATTGGTATTCCAACAGAGGAGTTGAAATAGAGTTCGGACTTCAGAGTGTTTCGCAATACGGGATGCGCTGGCCTGCAATATATCCATATCAAGATATGCAGTTTTCAAAGGGACTCTGGATCGGTGCACGGAACTTTGTTGATGAAAATGAAAATTATTTCCCACATAAGGTTGTACACACAGGACCTCGCGTTTCCGGTGAAAATGTTTTTTATCCGATTGAATTTAAATTAATCGGAAGATTTGAACAACCTGAGGTTTATGTCAATGGGATGCCGGCGGGACCTGTTGATATCTCCGAGCTTGATGAAATCGATCCGTCAATTCCAGCAGACCGGATGATATTGAATACCGTTAATACCCAACTTGGATTAACGATGGAACGACGAATTTACCAATTTGGGAACGAATGGCATGATAATTATCATCTGATTGAGTATACCTTTACCAATACCGGGAACGTTAATGCAAATCAAAATATAGAATTGCCGGATCAAACCCTTGAAGATGTAATGGTGTTCTTCCAGTACAGGTTAGCACCGGTTCGCGAAACACGGTATCTGATTGCTAACCATACAGGTTGGGGAAGGAATACAATGATCGATGCCCGTGGCGTACCCGGGATCGATCCGGACGATGTTTCTTTCCGTGCTCAATTCGCCTGGCATGGCTATGATCCGACAAAGAATGTGCCGTACGACAACCTCGGTGCGCCGATTTTTTACCCCGATACACCGGGATTCATCGATCAGGCAGATACAATCGGACGCCTTGGTGCTCCTCACTTTGGCGGTGTAGTAACCATACATGCCGATGGATCGGCAACAGATCAAAACAATGATCTTTCACAACCTTCTACCACTCACCATTTTGGTTCCGATATCGCACTTAATTCCGGGAATGACCCGTTTAATTCAACGCGAATGGAGGCAGAATATGAAATGATGACAAGCGGTCATGCAAATCCGCGTCACGCGTACATAGTTGAACCGGGCGGAAATTTTGCGGTGCAGAGAGCTAATCCAAACCTCGGAACATCCGGTGGTTTTTCTATTGCAAATGGTTATGGACCTTATACAATCGGCCCCGGTGAAAGTGTCAAAATTGTTGTTGCTGAAGGGGTTTCAGGTCTCGGTAGGGAAGCTTCTATAAACATCGGCAAACAGTATAAAGATAGTGATGCGGACGATAATATGACTATTGTGTACATGGGTGAGGAGATGACAAAAAACCAATGGGTGATGACGGGGCGGGATTCCCTGTTCCAGACCTTTGAGCGGGCAATTGCAAATTATAACAATGGCTATGCTATACCAAGAGCCCCTCTACCTCCAAGAAGCTTCGATGTAAATAAGGTCGATGAAACATTTCAACTTCAATGGTCTGTATTTGAAAATGCGTCTGAAGATATATCAGGTTTTGAAATTTACCGGACTTCGGATAAATACTATAATGAATATGAAAAGGTTTATTCAGCCGCTTCGGATGAACGCGAATGGATAGATACAAACGTAGAAGGAGGTAAAAGATACTTTTATTATATCCTTTCAGTTAGTGATGATAATGGCATCAATGGGAATGGTTTTATTCCGCCGGGTAAATTACGGAGCAACAGGTATTTTACGCAGACATACGAACCGGCACTATTAACAAGTGCACGAATAGATGACTTGTTTCCGGGTAAATATTTTCTTGCACAGAACTATCCGAATCCCTTTAACCCGGCTACTACAATACGCTATTCGATTGCGCATCAGGAACAGGTATCAATAACAATATATGATCTATTGGGTAGAGAAATAACGACGCTAGTTGAGAATACTCAACTCCCCGGCACGCACGAGATCACCTTCGATGCATCCCAACTTCCAAGTGGTGTGTACATCTACCGGATGCAGGCTGGTGAGTATGTTGAAAGCAGGAAGATGCTCTATCTCAAAT
>PWTU01000197.1 GCA_003562775.1 Ignavibacteriales bacterium | reverse complement strand
TCGCTGCATCAGAGATTTTTAAATGGACTATTTGACTATTTGCCTGCCGGAAGGTAGGTTTGTGTAACAGACTATTTGAACGCTTGCGGCATGGCATATGTTGAGGTAATGAAAACACTCCGGCCGGTTTTAAAAATTATCGCACGGACCGGTGCAGGGCAGAACGAGGATGTGCTGAGAATGCCGGATGTGGAGTTTAATTTTTAGATTCTGCACTATTGATTGCGACTGTTCGTCGGATATCTTGCCTGGCACCTACAGGATGTTTATAGCAATATAGTTTTAATTATGGGATAATTGTCAGAGGCTGGTGCCAGGCAAGTATATAGTGATATATGGTATTATCCCCATAAACATGCCCGTCACGGTTACTGATACTCATTTCTTAATTCTCAGAGCACTCATTCCAACTCTTACGGCACGTGACGGGCATGAATATCTTGCCCGCCAAGCGGCTTGGCCGGCACGTACAGTATATTCACAAAGCAGAGTTCCATATTTCTCCAGTTGTTGAATATTAGCCAGCAATTACTCAATACTCTTCTCTCTTATAAAATTATCCTTTAAAAATAATGAATCTCGCCTGAAAACGGCGATTATTTTTCCTGTCTTTGGCATAGTGTTTGACTAATATACATTCGATATCGTATCAGAAAAAAATATGGCGCAAAATCCGTCGTATAAAATAAAATATCATTACTTATCAGGTGAATAGTGTCATCAGTAAAAATAATAAATATTTTCATAGCAATATCGATTATTCTGTTATTCACGGCCTGTGAATCCCCGCAGCTTCGACGTTTTAATTATTTTATGAGCACACGGGATGAATCCGGTGCAAAAATATATATACAGAATGAAATTAATAAATATCCGGGAAATGCCGAACTTCATTTCCTCCTCGGGAACATATACATCGCTGAACAGGATTTCAGCTCTGCCCGGTTGGCATTTCAAAGCGCATCCGCGATAACACCGAAATATGATGAAGATATTTCGCTGCTTCTCGAAAGGCATTTTCGCCTGGAATTACAGGCCGCAATCGAGGCTTTTGAGAACCAAAATTACTCCGCTGCAATTACACACCTTGAACATACAAGATCAATCTATGAAGATCGTAATGAAATTTATTCGTTGCTTGGATACGTACATCTACAATTAGATCAACTAAATGAAGCAGAAAACGCATATAGAAAAGCTGTGGAATTGAATAATAATGATATCGGGGACCTGAACAATCTCGCCGAGCTTTTATATAGAAGAGGGGAATACGCTTCCGCAATCCGCTATGCCGAGCGCATATTGTCACAAAACGGACAACACTCCAACGCCCATCTGTTATGCGTATATAGTTATCTCGCGCTCGGGTATTTCGAAGAAGCGGAACAGTACTATAATTCCTTTTTCAGGAATCACTATTCGGGTTCGTTAAAAATAAACTTTGCAATCGGATTATACAATCAGGGGGAGTACAATCGTGCGTTACCTTATTTATTGGCAATTGTCGAGTTCGGAGATACGTATCACGAAATAATTCTATCCCTTGCAGAGACATATCATCATCTCGGAGATTACAGGAGCATGGCACACTGGTATGAATATCTTCGTAGATTTCAACCCGAAAATCGGGATATTATAAAAAACCTGATCAGTGCCTATGAAATGCTTGGTGAAACCAGCAATTCCAAAAAATATCGGAATCTTTTAATTCAATAATATTATGCCTAGTACACGATTCTTCTTATTTATATTACTGATCATATTTGGCACCGCACCCGTTATTGGCCAGTTGTCAATTCTATCCGTACATCCGGATCAAAACTCGATTATTGCAAGTGAAGTGGATTCAATCCGCATTACTTTTTCTTCGGCTATTGATGTACATAGTCTTGCCGACGGTGATATCACTATATACGGGAACCAAACAGGGACTTATACCTGGGCATACCGATACGATCCGGTACAAAATGCTTTATTTATTAAATCATATGAACCGTTTAAACCCGGTGAATTGATATCGGTGACTGTAAGCGATCGATTAAGATCGGCCGGCGGTCAAACGCTACCGGCAGGATATCAATGGCAGTTCACGGTACGGGTTGAGTTCGGTACCGGGCGTTTTTATGATCCTGAGGTAATTAGTCTGCAGCCGAACAGCCAGCCGGTGTCGATCTATGTCGGTGATTTAAACAGGGATTATTATCCCGATCTGGCTACGGTAAATTTCGAAACCGGTCTTGTAACAATTTTGGGAAATCGCGGAAATAGAGATGATGAATTCAGGGGATTTTGGATTGTCAATGAAATAGAGACGGGCGAACCGGGAGAAAATTTTTCTGCGGAATATAGTATTCAAAGTACAAGTGTCGATCCGGTTGGGAGAGGTTCGCATATAACCGGCGGTGATATTACGGGGAATGGGTATATAGATCTTGTAGTCTGTAGTCCATTATATGAAAAATTAATCTTACTAAAAAATACCGGAACAGGAACCTTTGAGTTTGAAAGTACGGAATTGGAGACCGAATATAAACCCCTCGCCAGTGTACTCTCAGATTTTAATAATAACGGTTTGCTTGATATCGCAGTCGTGACAATGGGGGATAACCGGGTAGTGGTTCATTACAATATCGGCGGTGGAAATTATTCCCCACCGTATCCTTTGTCAGTCGGACGGACACCTCTCTCGATTGTTGCACGAGACATAAATAATTCCGGTTTTGTAGATATTTTAGTAACATCCGCGGGTGATGACCGGATAGATATTCTGTTAAACCGGGGTGACGGTACATTCTCATTGGATAAATCAATTGACTTACCTTTTACCCCCGCTTTATTACATGCAAATGTTCTCATCGGCAACGACAACGGAACGTACGGCGATGGGAATGTCGATATAGTCGTCTCATCCCGGTTTTCGAATCAGCTAGCAATACTGAAAAATACACGTGACTCAAAATATTTTGAAGTTGAATCTGTTCACGAAATCGGAAATAGGACGATTTCGGGGTTAGCAGTCGCGGATATAGATACGCTTGATATCATTGCACGCCAGATCAATCTCGGTAAAGATTACGATTTGGATATCATTACATCCCATTCATTAAGCGATCAATTCTTCATCCTGGAAAACCGTGCGAACCAATCGTTTGGTAATTTTACGGAAATCGATGAAATATCTTCACCGGTTGGTATTGCGGCGGCTGATTTTGATCTCGATGGTGACATCGATCTGGCCGTAACAAATATTGCCTCCGGTACAATAACATTGTTATATAATGCAGGCGGAAGGGAAATGTGCTGTGGCGCTTACTCTGTCATTGATTTTGGAGATGTATGCATTAATACAACGGCTTCAAAGACATTACCCGTTGAAAATAACGGACCGTATGATTTGTATGTTTCAATAACCTACACAAACGGCGTGTTCAGTATCGAGTCCCAATCATTTGTCCTTTCCC
>PWTU01000278.1 GCA_003562775.1 Ignavibacteriales bacterium | reverse complement strand
TTGGGCAGGCAACGGCCTTGCTCCCGCGCCTCCTTGCGCCACTTGTACACCGTGGGCTCTGAGATCCCCTCCTGCTGGGCCACCTCGGCAACCGAGAGATTACGCGGCGGCAACAGCTTCGTCACCACGGCCTCTCGACGTTCATTGGAATAGCTGGGCATCACTCACTCCGGTCGCCCCCAAGGGATTTAAGATAAGGGATCAAGGGACACGACAGGTAGCCTGACACTGGGGGGTCACCAGGCGCTGATCAAGCGCTTCCGCAAGGCCCGCACTACCGCCGCGAAGGCCACCAAGCGCCGCGGCTTGCGCGCCGAGATCCTCACCGTTCAGTTCCGCGACCTGCGCGCCAAGGCGGGCACCGACAAGGCCGAAGCGGCCGATCCGCGCCGCGCACAGCAGCAGCTCGGCCACGCCTCTGTGGTGATGACGGAGAAGTACATTCGGGGCCGCAAAGGCGACCTGAGCGACCCGACGAAATGAACGATTACTGCCTAAAAATCCTCCGCCCGACAATAGTCAACCCGCCAGATTCACTCCCTTTGCGACTCAGCCGAACACGCCCTACATAGACCCGTTTCCAGCCAACCGACTGCCACTCAAAAGAGTTCATCGGCCAAAATCAAACGCCCACAACGGCTAAGCAGAACTCGATGCTTGGTGGGGGAGCCAGAATTCCTGTCCTTCGGGCCAATGATATCCGTATGAGCCCGATTGTCGAACTTGGGAGTGTGCCGCACCTCTTGTTCAGGCACCTGCCGAACTTTCTGGACCAAAAATTCCGCCACTCTATACTCGGTACGAGGTTTTCTCCCTCGGCTAGCGGTTTCAAGCGGTGTAGAATATTTTGACCAATCCGTCGACATTCCCTCCCCCGCGTCTTTTATTGCCCCTGGAGGAATTTTGTCGTCCTTTAATCCATAACTAGTGTGCACACGATAATAAAGATAATCTTCGTCAGGGATGTCCTCAGAGGCGAAGTCACTCATTAGGAAACATCAACGGTAAAGAAGCCAGAGGAAAGGAGTAGGGGTTTTCGCGTCTAAACGAAACGTCCCTTCAGTCCTATCGTCCGCATAGTTATCGCCATAGTATGTTCCGGAATCAGGATCTGATCCAGGACCGCCAATGTTCACTAGCAACTCATAATCTTCCGTTACCCAATGAATATCAATAGAGCCATCGGCTACTGGCCCTATGCGTGGGATGTCGAAATGCTTCCCGCGGAGATTCCGCGCTTCACGCAACCATTGATCTAGCATTGTTTCAGCGCTTGAGATTAGCTCGGGTGAGGGCGCCGATGCACCCTCACCATCCCAGTCCGATTCTAGGTCGCCGATCCGTCTGAGTTGCTCTCGCCACGGGTCAAGCCAACTTATCTGCGCTTCACCAACCGCTTTTTCAAAGGTCTTTTCACGATAACTAAAGATTTCGATGGCGTCGCAATAACGAAACGAAGGGAGCCGACGACGCGCTTCGGGCTTGAAGAACTCTCGGTACGCTTGAATGAAGGGTTCGACAATCACTTGCGTTCCCTTCGCCATAAGCGGCTCCCGACCTCCCACCAGCCAGTCCTTCATCTCGTTATGTTCCGTTGATTGCTTGCTCCAACCCACTTTATGTTGAGCATCTGTAGAAGGAGCAACACACGACGCGACAGCTAACGCACCATCGCGCCGAGTACCACTTTCAGGCAAACGGTGCTTCTGAGCTCCCAACATACGATTCATTCCTCCGAGGTTTTACCACCAAACGCTACGAATCCTTGGGTGGACAAAAATTCAGAAAGCGCGTCTTCCTTTTCTATCGCACGTGCCACTTCGCGCTGCAAATCTCTAATATCATCACCATCTAGAGAAACAAAGAACTCCCGAGGTCCGTCGAGATCCCTATAGTGTAGCCGTAGCGTATGGATCAACACGAACTGCTTTACTCCTTCATGCGGTGTCGCCCCAAATGAAGGACGAAGGTCAGTCAGAACTCGCGCAGCCTGATATGCGTTCGGGCGATCCCATTGGAGACCCGAAAGCTTTGATGACTGGATCAGCACCGATGCGTCATCCAGTATCCGCCCAATTGAACGTGAGATGAGATCCCAATCGAATCTCGTCGTGTCTAATTCAGGCTGCCCGCTTGAATCCGAAGCTGCCTTGAGTTCATCAAGGAAACGATCGGTATCCAGATTCGCAACGGTCTTCACTTGGGCAAGATCAGCCAGAATGCTGAGGACATCTTGGGAAGCGGGAATGTCCTCGCCAATCTTTTGGCCTGCTTCCACAAGTACCTTCGACAGCGAAGTGCTTGGTTCTATACCATCAAATACCTTAATCAGGGCGTTCCAACCTTCCGGCTCAAGCGAATAAAGTGCCCGCAGCTGACCGTAGCGCTCTTTGGGAATCTGGATAGCCATCTAAAAACCTCAACGAGGGGCGAGTTTCACCGAATTCGACCAGTTCTAAATGCAAGAGAAAAAGCCATTGGATCAGGTCCAAAGACATGATCGAGCGTGCAAGCACCTATCTCCGGAAGAATGGTATGGACGCTGGTCCGAGGACAGGCTTGTTCTCAATCGAGAGGCCACAGATACCAGTGGCCGAGCCCCGAATCTGGACTTGCCACTTGGGAACCGCCACCGAACGCCGGTGAACATGTCGCTGGTGTCCTGTCGCCTCTGGCTCGATTTATTCGACACTGCCGTTGCCGTTGCCGTTGCCGTTGCCGTTGCCGTTGCCGTTGCCGTTGCCGTTGCCTAACATTAGTCGCCAGTTGCTCTCAGTTTGGTTCGCATCAAAGAACCGCCTGCGGTCGTGGACCAGCGACCGTCCGAGAAATTCGGCCTGGTCCGCGGCGACACCCTTAAAATCCAGCTCTGGTGGCACGCCGACCTAATGCCTAGGTCAGGATGCGCCCGGCCAGCGGCTTCGCTGTGCCGTTCGAGCGCCTCAAGCACCAGACTGAGGGCCACAGCGTCAACTCTTACCGCACCTTGTCCCGAAATTCAACGGTGGCAGACATTTAAAAGCTTCAACGCGGGTTCCGAACCGCCCGAGCGCCGGCGGCAGACGCTGAATCACTCACAAATGCAGAGACCAAGTCATACCCGCAGAGTTTCAAAACCTTACGTGCAAGGGCCGTTGTGGACACTGCATGGATGCTCCCACGACGCGAACTGCAGCATCTCTGTCACGCGCGTCCGAGATGGCGACCGAATGCTGCGGCTACGACAACAGGGAGGATGTGAGCAATCCCAATCTGACGGATTGCGGAGCAGCCCCCCGATTGCGGAGCAGACCGCAAGCCGAGGCACCCAAAAGACAGCCCCGGAATTCCGAGGCTTAGGTGTGGCTGGGGGACCAGGATTCGAACCTGGGTTGACGGAGTCAGAGTCCGTAGTCCTACCGCTAGACGATCCCCCAATTCGACAGGTCCGGGACGCGGTCCCGGGCCTGGAACTCAGCGCTTG
>PWTU01000098.1 GCA_003562775.1 Ignavibacteriales bacterium | reverse complement strand
CCCAGTAGCGGACGTTGTTATCAGATATCCAGCGGGACATCTGCCCTGTCCCGGTCTTTTCGATCTTTAACGATTGGAGACCCGTGTGGGCTTCATCCATCGCCCACGTTAGTTCCGCTCCGGCCCCTTCCTCGGCACTCCACCGGTATGGGCCGACACTTTCAAACGATCCGTTGATTAAAAGGTTTTGCTCATTTTGAGCATATAAAAAAGAGAAAAGCAGAATAGAAAATACAGCTTGCCAAAGGTAACGATAGTACCATTTCATGACATGCTCCTTTTTAAAGGTTATAGATAAATGGTATAAATAAATAAGTTATATTTTTTAAAAAGCATACCTCCTTTCTTTCATATTAATGAATTTTTTGATATCCATTACTATTACATGATTCTCTAATAACAAGCTCGACAGATGTGTGAATATTCCTTACTATATCGGTTTTTTCTTTTATGTTGTTTAATAACGTCTGAACACCGATTATTCCCATTTCTTCTTTATTCACGTCGATCGTAGTCAGCTTCGGTTCAACGTAATAACTTGCTTCTATGTTATCAAAACCGATGATAGCTAAATCATCGGGTATTTTAATATTAGTTTCTTTACAATATTTCATGACGCCAAGAGCCATTGCATCGTTTGCAACAAACAGGGCCGAGGGTCTACGATCTTTTTTCGCAAAGAGTTTTCGTGCACCGTCATAACCGTTCTTCTCCCGCGTGTCGGGTAACTCTTTTATAATCCAGCCGGGTTCGGGTTGAATACCGGCAGCGGTAAGCGCTTCGGTATAGCCGATAAACCGTTGTTTAATACTGGGATGTTGTAATTCACCGCCAATAAACCCGATTTTCTTGTGCCCGTGTGAAAGAAGATGTTTGACTGCCTGCTCAGCCCCTTTATAATTATTCATAACAATCGTCGAATACTGCCGGTTGGGAATCTTGTAGTCAATTAAAACCATCGGAATTCCCATCGACTCGATACACTCGATCATGTTGTAATCTACACGACCTGCGACGATCACACCATCAACGTTTTTTTCAAGCAGAAATCTGGGTATGGATTTTTGGGCGTTAAATTGTTTCGGGATTGTTGCAAGAAGAATGTAGTAATTGTGCTTTTGTATCTCGAACTCTGCACCTAAAAATATCTTTGTATAGAAAGGTTCAGACTGAGTAAAGTGATCATTGGTGAGTATAAAACCGATATTACCGCTTTTCCTGAGTGCAAGCCCGCGAGCCGAACTGGTTGGATGATAACCGAGTTCATTAATCACCCGTTCGACTCTTTCTCTCGTCTTTGGACTAACATAACTTTTGTTGTTAACCACAAGAGAGACAGTAGAAAGAGATACATTTGCTCGTTTGGCAACATCCTTTATAGTTGGGCGTTGCGCCATAAGAGGAATCTCGATTTGTTATCGAAGCGCTTCGATATATGACAAAATAAATAAGTGGTTGATATTTAATAAGTTATCAGAGCCACTCGTTATAATACAAATCTATGAATTAATATAAAATCGAAGCGCTTTAATAATAGATAATTTTAATCAATTTGTCAATACCCAATCAGAAAATTTCTTTGGATTTTTATACTATTCAGACTACACGGCTGGTTCTACTCCGCTCTCGCTGCAACTGCTAACCAATTACGTGAAATATAACGGTTACCATTTTTATCCGTACGACCATGCTCTTCGATTGCGGGGGCGATAGCTTCCTGTAGTGCGGTAGCAGCTTCATCGATCGGGAAACCGTGCAATGCACCGGCTGCATACTGGCTATAACCGCTTATCATTTCCCATGCTTTTTGTCCGAGTTGCGCTTCGACTTCGACTACATCCGAGAGTTCAAACCCATTATCAGTTACCAGTTTCTCGTAATGTTCCCGCGGGAGGAAGTCGGCAGCAGTCGGGCGACGTTCATCCTTCTCACGGGGAACAGATTTCTCACGCAATTTCTTTAACGCTAACCTGACTTTTTTCTGATAGAACGGAAGCGTCCACTCCGGACGCGCCTCACGATAAAAGGCTGTGTTAAAAAGAAACCAACCGCCGGGTTTAAGTGAATCACGGACACGACACAAAACCTGATTTTGTTTTTCCGGGTCGAGATAATGAATACCGTTTCCGAACGTTACGACATCGGTGCTATGCTTCGTGACATTGAGTTGTTCTACATTCGAGCAAAGGCACTCTATTTTCTCTGTTATTTTTGGCATTAGTCTCTGGCGCGTTATTTCAAGAGCATCGATCGATCTATCGACACAGGTTATCAGTGGTTTATGCCAATCTTTCGGCAAGGAATCAAGCATCAATTGCACCATTGTTCCGGCGCCGCTGGCAAGATCAAGCAGCCGCTCAAATTGACGCTCGCTCCGCTGTCTCATCGTTTCAAACCACCGGCTGACGATTTGAGCATTTACATTAATATATTCTACCGCGTTGGCAAAAGGCTCAAAGGTTAACGACATTCTATACCTCCCAGCTAATATCTAAACGCTGACGCTTCTATGTGCACCGGAAATCAGCGAAGGTTAATGGGTAATGAACATGTACCTATTATACTAAAAAGCAGAACGAGTGTCAAGAGACGGGATCATTTTCATCGATGATAATCACACCGAACTCACGCGGTCCGTGAACACCGACAACAATCGTTTTTTCAATATCGGCCGTCTTACTCGGACCGGAAACGAGCGTTATGGAGGGCATCGACCCGGATGTATACATATTTTTTATTTTTGAAAAACAAACATCGAGCGACTCATACAGTTGACCGCTCACGGCAATTACAACATGACACTCGGGAAGAAGCGATAATTCTCTCGTTTCGGACGGATGATTCAATAAAACTACGGTTCCCGTTTCGGCAATTAAACCGTCGCAAAGCGTTAACCCAAGTTTTGCATTCACCAGTAATTCCCGTCGTTCTCCGGTCTTCACTGTATCGATATCAATGCAGGGAAATCCGGTTATATTCAGTTCTCTCGTAACCCGTCCGCTTAAAACAACTTTATCTTTATCAAAGGCATATTTTTCCCGAAGCGTTGAAAAAACTTTTTCCTGGGAAACAACTACCTCGCACCATCCTCCCGAATCTTGTACCCGCGATTGAAATAATGACAGCAGTTTATTTTCCATGCGTTGATTTGTTTTTCATTAATGATCTGAAACTCCGCGATGCAATCTCGGGAAATTGCCGGTGCGGCGTCCATCCGGGCGCCGGCATACTCTTACCGAGCATCTTTCGCAATAACCAGCCGATGCGTCCGGCAAACTCCATCCGCCCGGGCGAAAGCACCATCCACCGCCAGACTGCTATTCCGATTTTTTCGATGAATGATTTATATCCGCGATTCACAATCTCCCGGCGTTCATAGAGCAAATGATGATGCAAATCGATTTTGACCGGACAAATATCAGTGCATGCTCCACACAACGAAGATGCAAACGGCAAATCCTTCGCCTCTTTCATACTGAATTGTGCGGGGGTGATAACCGATCCAATCGGACCGGGATAAACAGATCCGTAGGCATGCCCGCCGACAGATTGATAGATGGGGCACACATTCATACATGCACCGCATCGAATACAATACAGCGATTCTTTTAATACAGGATGGTTTGAAATTCGTTTCCGGCCGCCGTCGAGTATAACGATGTGTAGTTGTCGCGGACCGTCCGGATTATGCAATGATCGCGGCCCGTTGATCAACGATACATAACTGGTCATTCGCTGTCCGGTTGCGCTTCGGGGTAGCAGCTTTAAAAATATCGGAAGGTCATCAAACGACGGAATGATTTTTTCGACGCTCATTACCGCAATATGCACTTCGGGCAAAATTGTACAAAGCCGGACATTGGCTTCGTTTTCTACTATTGTAAGCGTTCCGGTATCGGCGCATGCAAAATTGACACCGGATATGCCGACACGGGCCCGAAGAAATTCATCGCGCAGTTTCCCGCGAGCCGCAGCGGTTATCTTTGCCGGATCGTCGGAATACGGCACGTTTAACTTTTCCTGAAACAACCGCGCAATATCTTCTTTCGATTTATGCAGCGCAGGCGCCGTAATATGCGACGGTGTTTCATCTGCAAGTTGTATTATATATTCACCAAGATCGGTCTCGAGAACGCGGATTCCATTCTCTTCCAGCATTGCATTTAGATGCAATTCCTCGGTGACCATCGACTTTGATTTTACTACGGAATCGGCCGACGCACGGCGGATAATATCATAGATAATCTTCCTACCACCTTTATGATCATCCGCCTCATATACGAGAACTCCATTCCGTCGTGCTGCTTCGATAAAACGCCGGAGATACTCATCAAGGTTTTCGATAACTACTTTTCGAAGATCGTATCCTCTTTGACGCAGCTCTTCCCAATCGGGAAGTTCATCAACGACTTCCTTTCGTTTTGTAAGAGAGACTCCCGTAGCTTTTTTTACTTTACTGCGTAGATCGGCGTCCCCAACCGCTTTACGCGCCTCTATTTTGAATTGCGTCGATTTCAGTTCCATACTCTATACAAAACTCTTACTTTATCAACTCGCCCAGAAATTCAACAATGTGTTTGGTCCTCAATGTTATACCCCGTTTATCCGCTAACCCCTGCAAGTGCATCAGACAACTATTGTCGCATCCCACCACAAGATCAACCTCTGCACGTTGAATTGAAGCAAGTTTCTCTTCACCCATTGCGACGGATATTTCGGGGAATTTAGCAGCAAATAATCCACCGAACCCGCAGCACCGGTCTGCAAGGTCAAGCTCGACAAGTTCAAGTCCCTTTACCGCCCTCAGTAATTTTCTCGGTTCTTCGGTAATATGTAATTCCCTCATAATATGGCAGGAATCGTGATATGCTACCCGCCCATCATAGGAAACACCCAAATCAATCACATCGAGTTGATTGACAACGTAATCGGTTATCTCAAATGTTTTTGATGTGATCGCCCGGACAGTTTCATTAACTTTTTCGGAAAAATTCAATTGCGGATAAAACACCTTCACCATCGTCGCGCAAGAACCGGAGAGCGATACAATTTCATCGGCATCTTTGAATACCTCGATGAAATGTTCTGCGACTATGCGTGCATCGTCGTGATATCCGGCATTAAACGCCGGCTGACCGCAGCAGGTTTGCCGCGGATCATAATGCGGATCGCAGTCGCAAGCCCGAAGCAGTTTCATTGCCGCAATACCGACTGCAGGATAAAGCTGATCAACAATACACGGAACAAACAGGTGAGGAGATCGCATTGTTAAAAGAACGGTTAAAAATGGTTAATACCAGTTAATAACGGTTAATAACGGTTGCTTATGTCAACCAGAGGATTTGGTGGACACAACTGATAACAAAAAATATTAACTGATCCCGATAACCCCGATGGCTATCGGGGGGGACCGTTATTAACCGAGATCAAGATCTTATTACTTACTTTCTAAATTTACATCGACACCGACGCTTGCCGGTTTTGGATCATGCAATGGCCCGTTTCCGTCAACACCGCGTCCTATGCCGTAGTAAACAAAACCGAGTTCTTTCATCTCTTTCGGATCAAAAATATTTCTTCCGTCGAAAATGAGCGGGTTGTTCAATGTATTTATCATCTTATCGAAATCCGGGTTTCTGAATTCGTTCCACTCGGTAATGATCAACAAAGCATCCGCATCCTTTAGCGCATCATAGGACTTATCAAAATACGATACACCATTTTGGAGTACTTCTTTGACGTTATCCATTGCAATGGGATCGTGTGCATGAACAGACGCCCCGCGTGCAAGCAGTTCTTTTATTATTGTTAACGCCGGTGCTTCACGTATATCATCCGTCAGCGGCTTGAAAGACAAACCCCAAATGGCGAAAGTTTTTCCTTTAATGTCATTGTTAAAGTGCTTGAGTAATTTATCGATGAGCACATATCGTTGCCCCGAGTTAACCTTATCAACCGCATTGAGAATAGCAAGCGGATGTTCATGCACCTTTGAAGTATTGATCAATGCTTTTACGTCCTTTGGAAAACACGACCCTCCGTATCCGAGCCCGGCAAAAAGAAATTGCGGCCCGATCCGGGGATCGGTGCCCATACCTTTACGAACCAATTCTATATCGGCGCCCACCTTATCACAAAGATTTGCCAGGTCATTCATATAGGTAATCTTGGTGGCAAGAAATCCGTTTGCTGCATATTTTGTCATCTCCGAGCTTCGCTCATCCATAATGATAATCGGATTTCCCGTCCGTACAAACGGTGCATAGAGATCCTTCATAATTTTGATAGCTTTTTCGCTCGAGCTTCCCACTACGATCCGATCGGGCTTTAAACTATCCATTACCGCCGCTCCCTCTTTTAAAAACTCCGGATTTGATACGACATCGAAGGGATGGTTTGTTCTTTTCTGAACGATTTTCCTGACGCGGTCGACTGTCCCAACCGGAACGGTGCTTTTACTGACCATTACCTTGTAACCGTTCATAAATCCCGCTATATCGGCCGAGCAGTTGAGTACGTGACTTAAGTCTGCCGACCCGTCCTCATCCTGCGGCGTCGGCAAACACAACATAATGACCAATGCGTGCTCAACTCCCGTTTTTAAATCGGTTGTAAACTCTAACCGTCCTTCTTTCACATTTCTTTTTACCAGATCCTCAAGACCCGGCTCAAAAATCGGAATTTTTCCATTTTTCAGTGATTCAATTTTAGCGACATTGTTATCGACACAAAGTACTTCATTACCGGTATCTGCCAGCACTGCACCCATCACAAGTCCGACATACCCGGTGCCAACGATTGTTACGTTCATTTAGCGTTCCCCGTAATTATTAATCAAAAAAAAGATTTATGGTACAGGATGTAAAATACTAAACTTCGGACAAATCTCAAAATATTATTTACGGGCGATGTTGTTGGACGGAAGTTTCCGGTTTATATTCAGGATGAATATCGGTGGTAAGATCATGTATGGTATTAATAACAAACGTTACCTTGTCTTCCGCATCGTACACCGGCGCAAATGCAACCTCACTCCAGAACATAGATCCATCCTTACGATAACTCTGGATAATTACCTGGCATTCACGTTGCCCTTCCAGTGCTTGTCTCACGCAATCTGCCGTTTTTTCATCTGTTTGCGGACCATACAAAATGGTGTATTTATTCCCGAGTAATTCTTCGCGGGTATATCCCGTAATTTTTTCAAATATTTTATTGCAATGAAGTATTGTATGATCGTTCCCGGGATCGATGATAGCAAAGCCATCGTTGTTTATAGTATTGGAGTGATGCGCCTGAAGAATTGCATCTGCCGATTCTTTCAGATCGGTTACATCGCGAACTACGCCTCTAATTAAAATATCTTCGCCAATCAGCGGTTTTCTCGTAGTAACGGAGGCTTCAAACGTCCGGCGCACGCCGTCCCTTCTGATTATCTCCCATTCCATCATATCCGTGGATAATCCGGTAAGATAGATTTTTTTGAATGTTTCCTCTACCTGCGGGCGCGACTCGTCGGTGAGGATATCGAGAAGCGTCCTTTCCTGTAATTCCCGCGGACGATAACCGGTTAACCGGGAAAAATATTTATTGAAATATACAAACCGTCCGTTGAGGTATACTTCATAGTATCCATCCTCTATCTCATCAAGGAAGGATTGATAATGCTTTTCAATATTTGCATACGTGCTGACGGTGAGTCCGTTTTTTTCTTTAATCGGAGAAAGACCAAGCCATTTGAATATGTTCATAAAGCCGTTACTTTATTGCTGTTGTTTTATCGATTTACTTCATTAAGTGTTTTTTGAACGTTTTGTAAAATCTCACTTGCTTTGTAGGGTTTCTGAATATATGCTTTAGCGCCAAGATTGAAGAGATTTTCTTTCAAATCCTTTTCCAAATACCCACTCGCCAAAATAATTTTTTCTTCCGGGTTTGTTTCCATTATTTTTTCGAATAATGCCCGACCGGATAATTTCGGTAATCCCATATCTAAAATTACGGCGTCTAAACTTTCTTTGCGCTCACAATATACCTTCCATGCTTCTTCTCCGTCAACGGCTTTGACAACCCGGTATCCGTTTTCAGATAAAATTTCTTCGAGCAGAGTACATAATATTTTTTCATCTTCAATAATGAGAATTGTCTCATTATTTCCTTTTACTATCTCCGCGGTTTTTTCCTCGACATATTGAGTCATATCGCCTTCTATTGCCGGAAGATATATTGAAAACACCGAACCCTTACCTTCTTCCGAAACCACATCGATCACACCCTTATGCATCTTTACTATACCATAAACGATGGACAAACCAAGCCCTGTGCCCTCTATCTTAGTTGTGAAGAACGGATCAAATATTTTATTCTTAATTTGTTCGGGCAATCCAACGCCATTATCGGACACCATGATTTTTACGAACTTCTTGTCCACTTCCGCCGTACCATTACCAGGCACCTCTTTACTATCTACCACCCCGACTGTTATTCCGATAGTACCACTGATTATGCCGTTTTGACTTTCGACGATAGCATCGCGGGCATTGACACATAAATTCAGCAACATCTGATAAAGCTGGCCGTATTCTCCGAATACCGGCGGTATTTCATGCGAAATATTCGTTTCAATATTAATGTTTTTCTGAATGGTATGCCTGAGTACTTTTGTCAGATCATTTACTATGTCGCTAATTTTTATCGGAACACGGTTGGCTTTATCAGATTGAGAAAATGTTAATAAACGCCTGGCGACATCAGCTCCCCGTTCACCCGCACTTTCACACATATCCACATAGCGCAATAAAGATGAATTCTTATTATCTATCTTTGATCGCAAAGCCGACAATCCACCCTGAATAATACCGAGCACATTATTAAAATCGTGAGCAATGCCGCTGGCAAGTTGACCGAGACTTTCAATTTTTTGAGTTTGTCGCATATGTTCTTCAATTATTTTCTGCTTTGTCATATCACGGATAAAACCGCAAAAATGAAGCTTACCTGTTTTATCATCGACATACGCGGAGGATGTAATCAGGCAATCGATTATTTTTCCGTCTTTGCGGCGTAGCTGTACTTCGAAGTCTTTCACATACCCTTTCTCCTTGAGAATCTCTGCATATTCTTCACGCCGTTTGGGGTTTTCATATAAATCCTGACCGATATTTACCCTTTCTAATTCTTCCTTTGATTTGAAACCGAGCATTTCAATACCAGCAGGATTCACATCAATGATATTCCCGTCATAGGTACTCGTAAAAACAGCGTCTTTCGAATCCTCAAAGAGTTTTCTATATCTTTCTTCGGAAGATTTTATTTGTTTAAAGAGACGGTCGTTATATGAAAGTTTATCATTTAACTCCTGGTATAATTCAGCATTCTCCAATCCAATGGTTGCATATCCTACAAACAACTGTATCAGCTCGAATTCTTCTACAGTAAACGGTTTGCCATTTTGGCGAACGACTAAAAACGTCCCGTGCATCTTATGTTTCGTCTGCATAGGAGCGCAAATTATATGTTCGTGGTCAATCCGTTTTCCTTTCGGATAATATGACCGCGAGTCATTTTGAGCGTCATTCACCATTTCAGCTTTGCCGGATTCAAGCACTGAACTCACAATCCCTTTTCCCAGTGGAACGACGTTTTTGGTCGATTCAATTCGATTCCCCCCTACATCAACGACAATATACGGTCGTAACACCTGCTTCTCCCGATCCGCTAAATGAATACTGCATTCATCAAAACTGATTATCTCTTTCAACGCTTTGAGCGTTTGCCTGAACACATCATCAAGATTAAATGTCGTTAATAAGGAAGATGATACTTCAAGTAAACGCTTACGCTGGTCGGCAAGCATTCGCAGCTTTTCCTCCCTTCGCTTTCGTTCAAGAGCATTTGAAATTATTTCGCCGATTAAGCGGAGAAGACTTATCGATTCCATCGACCAATCTTTCTTCTCGGTTACCGAATCGAATCCGAAAAAACCAATCAAGGATTTACCGATCCTGAGCGGAGCACACAATATCGATCGTGTCCCGATTGATAACAACAACTCCCTCTCTTTGTCCGCCGGTGATGGGAGGATCGAAACATCGGCAATTCGTATCGTCTCGAATCGTGTGAGCTTGTTGTGCCACCATGGAACTAAAGCGGTATTAATGGAAAAGTTACGGTTGCACAATGATGCAATGCCATAATTACACCATTCGTATGAAACCGTGTACATATCGGATTTTGAATCAAGCAGAAATATAAAACTGCGATCGATGCCTACAAAGATTCCGATATCTTCCAGGGCATTTTGTATACCCTGATCGATTTCATCTGCTGCAAGGTTTATGAAATTGGTCGATATGCTTGCAATAAATTTTTCAAAATCTATCCGGCTTCGAAGTTCCACCTCTGTGTTTTTGCGCTGTGTAATATCTCGAATAATTGCCTGCACCAGGAGTTCGCCTTCGATCTCTAAACGGCTCAAGCTCACTTCGGTTTCAAATTTTACACCGCTCTTTCGGATGTGAGTCCACTCAAACGATTGTGGTATTCCCCGTATTGCTTTAGAGATCTTCTCAAATGCTTTCTCTGCCGACTTTCTTCCGTCCGGTTGTATCGGTGGTGAAAGGTCGAACGGCCTTTTCCCGATTAATTCTTCACGTGAACACCCGAACATAACTTCGGTGCGCGGATTACAGTCAATAAAAGCATCCCCTTTCATAAGAAAGATTGCGTCATAGGTATTATTAAACAATGCTCGGAACCTATTTTCGAAATCTTTCAAAGAATAACCGGTTGATGACTTTACCGACATCTTTTTATGAACTACAGCTTGCTTATCCTCTATCATGCCAGTTAACTCTCATTTCTATAGAAAAGTCCCCCACGGAATATGTATCCATTTTATCCTACTATAGTAATTTAAATTGGATCGATACAGGGAATAATTATAAGCTTTCAATTTCTTCTTAGATTCTTATATTTATATAAATAACCTCATTGGTTTTACCTGATGTAAGTAATGAAAAGTCGGTCAATTACGCTATGCTGCAAATCACAGATAGTAAATTGCTAATAATCAACAACTTAGAAGAATTATTCGGCGGGATAAAAGGCCGCAACAGTCGAAAAATGCCCGGCGAACGATATTGCGACCGTTATTTTATTTTCTTTCGAAGTAAATATTTCTCGCTCGAGTTGTATTTACCAAAAACCCTCGGACTTCATTTCGATCATTCCGGATGAACTCGATTTCCCATCCTCCCCTTCGAAAAGTATCCATATCGGCATAATGCACTACACCTTCGAATTGTTCATGATCTGTAATATAAAGCTCGCCATCTTTTATAATAATATGGCAGCTTACGTCAAAATCCGCATTCGTATATACACCGGTGAATTCGTGTAGATTTTTTTCTATTTTTTCCCGGAAGTAAACATCCATTATTTGCCGACTTATATCACCGGGATTGATCGATCCGAGATTGCACAATATAACGTGCGCGTAATTCTGATCGGGGATTCTATCGTAATGTGCACGGAATCCCATGAACGAACCTCCGTGCCCGATCGTATGGAGCCCTTTGTACTCATCGAACCGTAATCCGAACGCATAATCCAGAGTATCGCCGCTCGTGAGTACACCTTTCGTATGCATAATCTCATTGAAATCAGGGGAGTGTTCAAGCCGGTTATCATAATAATTTTGATCCCATAAAAACAGATCACCGACTGTTGTGTACAACCCTCCCGGGCCGACCCCTTCAAAATTAGCAAGGTAACTGAGTCTGAACTTATTTTCACTATCCGGTTGATAACTCAATGCACGGTTTCTCACCACTTCATGTCTGTTATCGTGAAAATGAGTGTTGTCCATCCCGAGCGGCTCGAAAATATTCCGGCGGGTGAATTCCCTGAGAGATTCTCCCGATACCCGTTCGACCAGAATTGCCATCAATGTATATCCGCTGTTACTATATACATATTCATCGCCGGGTAAAAAGTTCAAATCTTTCTGCCTCCGTATCAAATCCAGTTTCTCGTCGATAGATATAACGCCGGCAACGTCGACATCTGCAATAGTCATCAACGCATAAAGATCGCGTAACCCGCTTGTATGAAATATGAGATCCTGTACGGAAATGGGACGTTCATACTCGGGAAGTTCCGGTATATATTTCCTTATATCGTCATTGAGAGCAATATCTCCTCTATCCGCAAGCAGTGCAATAGCAGCGGCTGTAAATTGCTTCGACACCGAGCCGATATAAAACACCGTTTCGGGAGTTATCGGTTTACCATAATCGAGATTCGCCGAACCATAACCGTTTTGAAAAACGATCACCCCGTTATGATAAATTCCGACAGCACAACCGGGTGATTCGGGTTTATCCCATTGTGAGAAAAGTTTGTCAATCTGATCGTGATCAATTGCAGGACCATCGTTACCCCGAACAGACGCTAATACGAGTATAAGTACGATAAAGGATTGAGATAGGAAGCGTTTCATGATAATTTAAGAATATTTCGTTATTAATTTATTAACCATCGCAGGATACTTAGACAGATTTCTTATATATGTACTGCTTTTCATCCTTTTAATGTGTCTCTCAATTCTCACTGCCTGAGAATAAGTAGAGCAGGGAATGGCAAGATATAACTCCCAGTCATTGGCTTTTGCCGTGTAGCGATGATTTCCGTAAGCTGCTACATTATGCTTAATTGTTCTGTCAGATAAATCCAGGTGGGTAACCCCGGTATAAAACCGTTTCAGTTTATGGCTGTAGAGAATATAGCAATAGGTTGAAGCCATAATTACTCAATAAAAACTTTCTTGTGGGCCCTGGAGGACTTGAACCTCCGACCAACGGATTATGAGTCCGCTGCTCTGACCAACTGAGCTAAGGGCCCAGGCATACTAAAATCTAATTATTTTTTATTTTACAACTCCTCTAACCTCCGACCAACGGCCCCGATAGCTATCGGGGGAGTCCGCT
>PWTU01000078.1 GCA_003562775.1 Ignavibacteriales bacterium | reverse complement strand
TTCCGGAAACGGTCCATCCCACGGCTGGGTATTCTTCACAAGCTATAATGTCGAAGAAGCTCATACACTTCTTGAAGTAAAAGCATCGCAATACGATAAAGACTTTATTGCTGCTGTCAACTGGCAGCGTGCTCAAGAATGTATAGCGGAAGGTCAGGGAAGGACCAAAGCTTCGGAGTATTATCATAATGTTCGTGATCCGGATACATTTACGGCATCGTCAACGGTACATACATCAACGACTGTTTTAGAACCCGACAATTGTCCGGGAGTTATGTATTTCCTTCCGACTCCGAAATCACCCCACGGCGTTGATGTCGATCCGAGCGGTGAATACATTGCCGCGGGCGGTAAGCTTGCTACGGTTATTCCCGTTCATTCATTCAGCCGTATGCTTGAAGCAATAGAGAATGAAGCATTTGAAGATCATGTGAACGGTATTCCGGTACTCGAATACGAAGCAACTATTGCCGGTGAAGTTGAAGACCCCGGGCTCGGTCCGCTTCACACGGAATTTGACGGCAGAGGTTACGCATATACTTCCGCCTATATTTCCTCGGAAGTTGTGAAATGGGAGCTTGGCACATGGCAGGTAGTAGACCGTATACCGACGTATTACTCTCTCGGACATATTATGATTCCGGGTGGAAATTCGATGCAACCCTACGGTCAGTATTTAGTAGCAATGAACAAATCGTCAAAAGATCGCTATCTACCCGTCGGCCCGAAACTTCCCCAGGGTGGCCAGCTTATCGACATCAGCGGTGACCGTATGCGGCTGCTGCTCGACTTCCCGCTTATCGGTGAGCCGCACTATGCACAAGCACTCCCTGCCGAGAAAATACAACCGAACGCAAAGCGATTATATGATTTACACCAAAATCAACATCCGAACGTTACCCGCGATGCCGCCGATGCACGCGTCGTACGCGACGGAAACACCGTGCATGTTTATATGACCGCCGTCCGTTCACATTTCACCCCCGATAACATCGAGGGAATCCACGTCGGTGATGAAGTGTATTTCCACGTCACCAACATCGAAGAGGAATGGGATATCGGGCACGGGTTTGCAATACTCGGTGACAAGAATCCGAATATTCTCTTAATGCCCGGTGAAACAAAGTCAATCGTATGGAAACCCCAGCGACCGGGGGTTTATCCGTTCTATTGCACCGATTTCTGTTCGGCGCTGCATCAGGAGATGCAAGGATATGTCAGGGTGTCGCCTGCGGGTGCGGATGTACCGCTAAAATATGGAACGGGTGAAGAAATGGTAACGAGGTAATTATCGATTGGTGAAATAAACGACAGACCTGACAGGTTTCAAAAACCTGTCAGGTCTAAAATTGCTGTAACTATATTGAATACCTATGAAATTACAAAAAGAGTCCCAAATATTATTCGGAATCGCAATCGGATTATTGATACTTCTGTTTTTTCTTCCGATATGGAGAATCGATCTCAAAGCACCTCAATATCCGGAAGGTATAGGACTCTATATCCTGATTGACGATATCATCGGACAGGAGCGAAATAATCTCTTAAGCGTAAACAGGTTAAATAAGTATATCGGCATGCAGGAAATCGTGCCCGAAAAAATTCCCGAACTTAAAATAATGCCGTTTGTTCTCGGAGGTGTCATAATTATCGGTGCGGTGTGCTTGATTACGGGTAAAAGAAAATATCTGATTGGATGGATTATTCTGCTTGCAGTTGTTGGTACTGCCGGACTGGTGGATTTTTATGTATGGGCATATGATTACGGAACGAACCTCAACCCGCAAGCTCCGATAAAAGTGCCGGGTATGACGTACATTCCGCCGCTGATCGGAACAAAGCAGCTTCTTAATATTACCGCATCATCGTATCCGGCATCCGGCGGCATCGCAGCGGGTATATCGGGATTACTTGGAATTGCCGCATTGTATTTCGATAAGCGATTAAAAAAGAAACGATCGGAGTAATGAGAAAAGCGTACGATACTATTACATTTACCGGCGCGGTTGCGTTATTAGTTCTTCTTACTGTCGGATGTTCAATGGAGCCGGAACCGATAGAGTACGGCAGAGATGAATGCGTTTATTGCAGGATGATCATCTCCGAACACCAATTCGGCGCCGTACTGGTCACATCACGCGGACGATCGGAAAAATTCGATGCCGTCGAATGCATGGGAGCATTTATACTCGACGGAAACATCGATGAAGAGAACATCCACGCTCTCTGGACAACTGATTTCGAGAACCCGGGGACGCTCATCGACGCAACCGAAGCATTCTATCTCCACAGTCCGAATCTCACAAGCCCGATGGGTTTAAATGTTTCGGCGTATTCATCAAATCAATTTGCCAATGAGATGTTGCGGCGATACGAAGGAGAGATAATCGATTGGGACAGGGTAATGGATCTGGTAGAACGGATCTGGCTGCCCCGGTGGGGAAGATAATTTTGGAGTGCGGTACGCTGAAGCGTACCGCTTTTTTGCTTTATACTTGCCCGGCACGTGTCGTATGTGAAATGGTGCAATGTAACAATTTTGTATCATTTTCTTACTGAACGTGCCGGGCAAGTCATTGGAAAAAAAAGGCAATGAGATTTATACTCTACATATTATTGTTCATCATACTGCCGTTCACCGCCGCTCTATCCGGCGAAATCATCGTCGACCCGGAGGGAGAGGTACGCACGCTCACGGAGGCAATAAAAATCGCAAATGCCGGTGATCGTATAATCGTTCAGCCGGGGCGCTACCGGGAGGGAGCAATCACTATCGACCGCCCTGTAAAGATCATCGGCATTGATTATCCGGAATTCGACGGCGAGAATCAATACGAAGTCATGCGCATTACAGCCGACAGCGTGACGATTAGAGGGTTGAGGATCACAAACGTGGGAGTGAGCTTTATCGAAGACAGGGCGGGCATTCGCGTCGAACGATCACATCACTGTGTAATCAAAGATAATAAATTTGAAAATAATTTCTTCGGGATCTACATCTCTCAATCGTCCGATTGCCGTTTAACGGGAAACGAATTGCAGGCATTCGGGACACGGGAGGCAAACACCGGAAACGGCATCCATCTCTGGTACTCACGCGACGTCGTCATCGAGAACAACACAGTTCGCGGTCACCGCGACGGCATTTATCTCGAATTCGTACGCAACACCTATGTACGACACAATCTTGGAGAAGATAATTTACGTTACGGACTTCACTACATGTTCTCCGATAGTTGTTATTATCAAGATAACGTCTTCCGGCACAACGGTGCGGGTGTTGCCGTGATGTACACCCGCCATGTCGTAATGACAAACAACATCTTTGAGTACAACTGGGGTCCTGCAGCGTATGGATTATTGTTAAAGGATATCTCGCGGAGCCGCGTCGAGAATAATATATTCTACCGCAATACCGTCGGTATATTTTCCGACGGCTCAAATTGGATTGATATTACTAAAAACGACTTC
>PWTU01000013.1 GCA_003562775.1 Ignavibacteriales bacterium | reverse complement strand
TATGAAATTATTCGTGAACGGTCTTCCGTCCATGCAGATCGAATTTCGTCTACCGTACCCACGACGACCGCCTCCGATTCGGATACGAGTTCTTCCGTAGTCATCGTTCTCATCTGGGCAAACAGATTGCTTGCGAACAGTGTGTAGATAACCACAGCAAACAAGACAAGGATAACCCGTGGTGAATTTATCATGATCATAACAAACCCCTCCTTAAGAATAATTAATGAATAGAATCATCGTTTATATTCCGCGCCGGATAAAACAATACATCACGAAGACATTTACATATATGTATGGATTTGATTGTCCGGAAAAGTGCCACTCTACATAATTATACAGACAAATACAGTACAACATAAAAGCGAGAGCGATATTTACTACAACCATCAACAGCTATTTATTGAAACTATCCCACGTTACCAGTGATACAACTTTAATTACTAAAAAGGTTTATGTACTAACAATAATTCGTAATCACGGTTAATAGTCTGCAACGCGTTCATTGGTAAGTGAAACGAATTCGGCGATATTTGTTTATTGCGTAAATTCATCATTTCGTGAACAGATATTGTAGAGTGGTAAAGCATACAAAAATAGAGATGAAATGTCAAGATGAAAATCAATAATTAGAAAATTTTAATGCCCGGTTCGTAAAATATATCGGTACAATATATATTTGCGAAATTGACCTGGTTTATCTCACACCTCGCATATGATACTATCGCAGCAATATCATTTTCTTCGTCAGAATAAATGTATCCGACCGTAATTGATAAAAGTATACGCCGCTTGCAACAGAAGACGCATCGAACGTCACACTATGATTTCCCGCGTCGAGAATCTCATCTACTAACACTTGTACCTCACGTCCTAAAACGTCGTATACTCGCAGCGTTATTTTCTGTTGCACGGGCAATGAAAATTCGATTGTTGTCTGTGGATTAAACGGATTCGGATAATTTTGAAGAAGTGTAAACTGCCCGGGAATTTCAGGCACAAAATCGTCGTGCGTGCCGGTTACAATACTTTTGGACGGATCGATATATGCGGCATACATTCCGGGAAGCGCGGTAGGGGTGCTTGCCTTACTCATTTCAGAATGAAATACCGTGGGTAATGCCGTCCATTGATCTTCCGTCCACCGGTAAATAACAAGTGCATCTTCCTGATCGGGGAGCAAAGAATCGGCGTAAATGTATATCGTCACATGCCCGGATATATCGACAGGCGGTGGATACATATCAAGGGCGAACACAGGGGATACGCGCCGGTACGTTTCTTCTATCCCGGTCTGAGGCGCCGGAAAATCCGAACTCAGGATTGCAAGCCGGCTTCCTTCTTCGATACCGGATTCAATTTCTACCCGCATCTGATTATCTAAAGAGAAAAAATCTCTGTCCGGCGAATCGATTTGATAATGAGCGAACGGCTGCGGCACGCTAAATTCCATTCCCGTTTCATCCCGAATGCGTAATGATATTGTTGCTGCGGACGGTATAGCTTCTTCGAATATCGTCTCGTACCCACCGTTGGATTGATGTAAAGAAAATCCTTCGGGTTCGATATCATCGGCGTATACATACACAACGGGCAGCGTTGCAAACGTTTGCATCGTCGACAATCGGTATGCAGGTAAACCGGCGCCATTAAATAATACACCCGGAAGAAGCGGCTCAACACCCGTAACGGTATCAAGAAATAAAGCAAAATCTTCTTCCGTTGTTTTCTGTAAACCATCATTGTTTGGCAGACCAATAAGCGTTTCATGATATCGCCATTGACCGGATGTCGAATTCATGATTCTTATGTCATCTCCTACGTCCGCCCCTAACAAAGCGATCCGTCCGAGACGATCGGTAAATCCCTGATCAATAAGCTGCCGGAATCCATTACGTCTGCGCTGTTTAAGAATGGCTACCTGAGTCCGTGGAACGGGATCACCGGTTTCTCTGTCCAGGACCAAATACCTGAACCGCTCGGATCTCTGCTCGGACGTCCTATCGATATATTGCATCATGTGTCCAACAGAAAAATCCGGGCGATTTAAATCCTGGTTTGGTCCTGCCATTATCTGGTTCTTTCCAAAACCCAGCTTCCGCGGCGTATATAATTGCGGACGGATACCGGTAAATGTTTCAAGCAACTGCTTTGTCTCCTGTTCCCAGTAATCCCAGCTTGTCAATCCAAGACGTTGATATTGCTCCGTATCTTCATATCCCGGGACCATAAATGCAGACATCTCCGATTGCATTTCCCCTGTTCCGGGCACACCATCCATAAATCCAAAATTATGGAAAATGTGAACGGGCCTTTTTGATGAATCCTGATACTCGTCGTAAAAACCGAAACCATAATGTCCAAACTCGTGTATGAGCATCTCGATATGTTTCCGTGTATTGGTAAGCAAGAGAAGATCCGAATAGGATCGGTTAACATTCGTCCATTTTTCACCGAAATGTTTCGGCGGCATGTGTATGAATGCATCACGTTTTTGTATACCGTTGATATCTGCCGATGGCCATTGTCCGTTACTTGCATAGATGCGAATATCCGCATCGTTCCAGAATCTTTTATCATCATATACGGCAATCTTTTCAAAAAATGCCTGTCCGTTCGATATATCGAAAAGCAGGTTGTTTGCATACAGGAAAGCAAGACGCAATCCTCCGGCATACTCGCGATGTACCGGCCATTCGATGCTCACAAGTAAATTATACCCGAATGACGTCCGTGTTAAATAAACATCGATAGTATCGCTGACGGATTCCGGGAGCGTTTGCGCCCGGACATTACCATTATCATCAATAATCAGATTATCCGCATATAATGTATACATTACATTTTCAAATTCATGACGATTGCCTTTTACCGCAGGTTCCCGGTGCAGTCTTTTCCGGATAATGAACGGGCCTTCCGGTAGGAAAAAGGGAGGACGCAACCGTAACAGGCCATTTTCATCACTAAACTGTGTCTCCAGCATTTGTATCGGCGATTCCGTATTTGATAAATCCAGATAGCCGATCTGAAAATCGGTGTTGGCTACCGGTTGTGCATTGTGGTTTAATGAATCCTGCATGACACGTACGAAAAACGTCTCCGCTAGCTCATCGATTACTAAAATCCTTCTACTGGAGAGAAAAAGATTGGGAGTTGCTGCATTCCATATTTGACAATGATATATTCCGGAACCATTGGATGTGATATCTTCGATTATAAAAATCGAATCTGCACCGGTAGAAATCCTGAAACCGTCACGATACCAGTCGTATGTTTTATCCGAACCCCCGACAGGTTCGATCGATAAAATCACCGTATTTCCTTCCCGGTCGGCATAAATCTGTACACTATCTTGATTATTGTACAAAAACTGGTTCGCAACTGCGTTTAGATTTTTTTCAATATCGCCGAACTTTAATTTGTTTTCCCGTACATTTAGAATACTCATCGGAGTATCAAACTCAAGCTCGGGCAAACTCGACAATTGATTATTATTTA
>PWTU01000570.1 GCA_003562775.1 Ignavibacteriales bacterium | reverse complement strand
TTAACTTAACGATGCTGCAAGATATCCAACCACGGCGCTTTTATCTCCCGAAATGTCACCCGAATTACAATAATGTAAAATCATCGATGTTTGAGAACCCAATAGTTTCGATGACTTCATAACGGCAACCATAGGTCCTCCGCCGCATGCTTCTACTTCCCGCTGCTCCAACCGTCCCATCAATTCTTCATTGTCATATCTTGAAACGGAATCAATTACGCGTTTATCAAGATCGACCGCGGTTTCATATGGATAATAATGTGATAAATCCGTACTTGCTATTAATAATACATTTTTGCGGTGCAGTACTTTTTCCAGTTTTCGTGCAAGTGTGTCGACATAGTCCCGGCTTTGATCCCCCATTATAACGGGAACAAATTGAAAATCGCCGTAGATTAATTGTAAAAACGGCAATTGTACCTCTATAGAATGTTCTTCTATATGCCCGTCATCGGATAAAAATATGCGTTCTTCTTCATCGATTAACTCATCCCGCAGTTTTTTATTGATTGCAACTTCACCGAGCGGAGTACGGTACGCATCGCCCGGGAAAAGCGATATACCGCGGAAGTGTTTCCGGTGACTCGGGCCTACAATAACCACAGCATCATATTCTTCACTTTTAATTGCTTTATAGGCATATGCTGCAGTCAGTCCGGAATATACATATCCCGCATGCGGCACAATAACCGCTTTTATATTTTGATCGACAACACGTTCCGGTAACGTTGCACTATTCAGATACGTCTCAACAGATCTTCGCAGTTCGGATGTATTAGCCGAATAAAACAAACCGGAAACTGCCGGTTTTCTAATTTTTGTTTTGTTGCCGGACATATTTTTTCACCCTAAACTTTCTGGTTCACGGTTATTTCATTAAACACATCGGCAGTAAAAGTATAAATTCGTACCCCCGGATAACCCGGTTGGAAATCGGGAATACCGGCTTTTTTGCCGAGCTGACTGCAGAATGTCTCGCGGTCCCAATGATTTTCAATCGCTACTTGCGGCAGCAATAACCCTCGATGAAATTCACCTTCGAGATATAACCCATGCGTACCGACTTCGATAGATTGCATATCTTCTAAAGCAGTGAATTGCGACAGGACAGATATTTCAATGACGATGTTTTCAAGTTCGTCCAGTGTAATGGGGATGAACCGCGGATCCTGTGAAGCTGCTTTAATTGCTACTTCTCCGACAGTTACCGCAAGCGGATTTTCTGATTCCACATAGCCGATGCATCCCCGAAGTTGTTCGTTAAGCCGGAGCGTCACAAAAACACCGCATTGTGAAGCCATATTCCCGAAGAAATGGGATCTATCCGCCACAAAATCTTCCCCTTGCAGAGTTTTATAAATCGCAGTGCGGGCTATTTTTAGTAATTCTTTCCGCTCATCACCTGTCAGATGCATATTCATCAACCACGAATAGAAAAAGTATATACAATTTATTAAGTTAACCAAAATGATAGTAACATTCAAGGTAAAATTCCCGGGGTCGGTAACTTGATTATCGGCTATTCTCTTTGTAATTTAGTAACGATTTCAAAACTATAAAGCCCACTCTAACTTTTTTCGATGTGTTATGTCACTTATGGAATCAATCTCCGGGGTGCGTGGAATATTCGGCAGCTCGCTTACCCCGGAAGTGGTCGTTCGTTATGCGCATGCGTTTGCCGAATTCTGTAACAAACAACCGGTTGTTATCGGTCGCGATGGTCGCATCACAGGAAAAATAATTGCCAACATATTCGTCTCATCGCTCCTTGCTAAAGGATGCGATGTACGTGCAATCGGGATTTGCCCGACACCGACCGTTGCGCTCGAAACGGAACACTCGGATGCCGCAGGAGGCGTCATTGTAACGGCAAGCCACAACCCGATAGAGTGGAACGGACTGAAATTTCTCAATTCTGACGGCATTTTTCTGGATGCCGAAGAAAATCGCGCACTGAGAGAACATTTCAAAAATGAATATACGTATGCCGGCTGGAATGAAATCGGAACATACTCATCGATACCCGAAGCAATCGATAAACACATTGAAGCGGTACTCGGTATGCAACATATCGATATCGATGCAATTCGAAAACGCAAGTTCAAAGTTGCCCTCGATTGCGTCAATGCCGCCGGCGGTGTTATTGTCCCGAAATTGCTTGAACGGCTCGGGTGCGAGGTGATTCCCCTCTATTGCGATGTGAGCGGCGTTTTTGCCCACACACCCGAACCTCTCCCAGAAAACCTTACCCAACTCGCAGAAACAGTACGAAATGAAAAAGCAGATATCGGCATAGCAGTCGATCCGGACGTCGATCGATTGGTAATAATCGATGAAAAAGGAAATGCAATCGGCGAGGAATATTCCATTGCAACCGTTGTCAAGTTTATTTTATCACATGCCGAAACAGCGGAAAGAAATCGCCCGGTGGTAATTAACCTGTCTACCACAAGAGCGGTCGAAGATATCGCTGCCGCTTATGGCGCGCCGGTCATTCGTACACCGGTCGGTGAAATTAACGTGGTAAAACAAATGCGTGAATCGAATGCGATTATCGGAGGCGAAGGAAGCGGCGGCATCATTCACCCGGCTGTACATTTCGGAAGAGACGCAATTGTCGGTATCGCTATCATACTTCAATATTTAACGGAATTCGGGAAACAAATCTCAGAGCTGCGGGCTGCGCTGCCGAATTACTTCATCAGAAAAGATAAAATACAGATACATGATACAAACCCGGACACGATTTTACAATCAATTGCCGAAAACGTCTCCGGAAAAGGGCTTATTAACAGAGAGGACGGCATCCGGATCGATTATCCCGATTACTGGATACATTTCAGAAAATCGAACACCGAACCTATCATCCGTATTATTGCGGAAGCGCGTACATCCGAAGAGGCAACTAATATAGTTAAAAAATACAAAGAGAACCTAACAAATCTTATGAACACTGCCGGAATTGTAGGAACATAACGTATGACTATTGGAATGGTAACGGGAACATATGTAGCGACACAAAAAAACGAACGCCTTTACGATAAGAAAGTGCTTATCGTCCAACCCATAACTCCGGACGGAAAACATTCGGGACGCGAGGTCCTTGCCGTCGATGTCGTTGACGCGGGGGTCGGTGATAAAGTTTTACTTTTAAGCGAAGGCACTGCAGCCCGGCAAATATTGATAGATGAAAAAATTCCGGTGCACACAGTTATCGTCGGAGTTGTTGATGATATCGATTTAGTGAATCAAGGTGCTTAATGGATTACAGATCTTTATTGACGCTTTCGTTCGTTCCGCGCGTGGGAAATCAACGATTACGGGCGCTGCTTGACTACTTCAACGAACCGGCTGAAGCATTGAAGGCATCGGTTCCCAAGTTAAAATCGATTCCTTCAATCGATTCGCGCACAGCGGCAGAAATATCAAAGTTTCAACCTGACAACAATGAGATAGATACTATCCTACGCCGTTTAGACCGCCTTGGCGGAAGAATCGTAACAATTAAGGATAGCGGGTATCCGGAATCACTTAAAGAAATCTACGATCCCCCGGCATTACTCTATGTACTCGGTAATCTGGATAAATCGGATCATGATTCCATAGCAATTGTCGGCACACGAAACCCGAGTGAGTACGGCAAAATAGCAACCGGGGAAATTTGCACCGGTCTTGTTCAATCGGGATTTACCATCATAAGCGGATTGGCGCGTGGAATAGATACTGTCGCACATACTACCGCGCTGCATTACGGCGGCAGAACAATAGCAGTAATCGGCTGCGGGGTGGATATTATCTATCCGCAGGATAATGTTCGCATCAGCAAACAAATTCAACAAACCGGAGCTATTCTTTCCGAATATCATATTGGTACAAAACCTGATGCAGGCAACTTTCCGAAACGGAACCGCATCATCAGCGGAATGACGCTCGGCACCGTGGTAATCGAAAGCAGTCCGACCGGAGGTGCAATGATTACCGCTTCGTATGCACTCGATCAAAACCGGGAAATTTTTGCCGTCCCCGGACCAATAAATGAAGAACGCAGCAACGGAACAAATAAACTCATTCAACAGGGACGGGCTAAGCTTGTACAATCATTCGAAGATATCGTTGAAGAAGTCGTTTCGAAGCTCAGGTATATCACCCCGAAAACAACCTCCGTTCAAACACTGCAACCACCGCCCGATCTTAATATGTTCGAGGAGAAAATTCACAGTGTTATTACTCAACAACCCGTACATATAGATGAAATAGCGAAGAAGACCGGGCTCTCGACATCAGACACGCTCGTTCACCTCCTATCACTTGAATTCAAAGGAGTTGTCAAACAATTAGCTGGCAAAATGTTTGCCCGATGCTAATAAAAAGGTGCCAACAAAATGTATGCCAGTTCTTTTATGTTGTGAATTTATTTCTTATATTGCAATTACTCTATAGTGTGGAAAGTGTGTTTTACGTAATTTTGAGGGTGCATGTTTATTATTGGTGAAGCGATCATTCAAAACAATGTGGTAGATGCTAAATTCTCGTGCAATTTATCGAAATGTAAAGGCGCCTGCTGTACAATGCAAGGCGGTCGGGGCGCACCGATCCTTGATGAAGAAATTGTGCACCTTGAAAAATCGCTTCCGTATGCCCGCAGGTATCTCGACGGAGCACACAGGGAACACATTGAAAAATATGGGTTTATCGAAGGTTCGCCGGGAGATTACACAACTCACTGTATCGATCATCAAGCTTGCATTTTTGTCTATTTTGACAATGGTATAGCAAGATGTAGTTTAGAACGTGCTTACAATGAAGGGAAAACCGGGTGGAAAAAGCCGATCTCGTGTCATCTTTTTCCAATACGTATCAGCAATGGAAAACCGACCATGATCGGATATGAACAAATTCCGGAATGCACAACCGGCATCCAAAGAGGTATCGATGAAAATATTAGCTTAATCGAATTTCTTGAAGAGCCGTTGCGACGGCGTTTTGGGAACGAATGGTTTACAAATTTAATAGAACAACTAAACGGAGTCTATCAGTAAGATAATTTGATACAATCATTATGCTGAATATATCGCAACAACAAAAATTATTACAAAAATTATCGCCGCAGCAAATTCAGTATCTCGAGTTGCTTCAACTGCCCGTACTTGCACTTGAGCAGCGGATAAAAACGGAACTTGAGGTTAATCCGCTTCTCGAAGAAGGCCAGGAACTCGAAATGGAACAAGCCGAAGTCAGTCAGGAACAAATGGAAAGCACTACGGTCGAATCCCACGACGAGAATTCACAGGATACGACAAAAAGCGAAAACGACTATTCCCTTGAAGATTTTATGAACGACGATCCCGGCGGATATAAAACTCCTTACAGTTCGAATGAAGATTTTGAGGAGCTGCCGCAACCTGCACGGGTGAGTCTGGTTGAAAAATTAAGGCAGCAATTCGGCATGCTTGATTTATCCGACCGGGAATATATACTTGCAGAAGAAATTATCGGAAATATAGATGATGACGGATACCTTCGCCGTGAATTATCGGGCATTGTCGAAGATATTAATCTTACCTACGAGTGGGACATCTCAATCGAACAAGCAGAAAAAATACTCCAACAAATTCAACGCCTGGATCCGCCCGGGATTGGATCACGAACGCTGAAGGAGTGTTTACTTGTACAGCTTGATGTGCTTGAGAATGAATCGGAGGCGGTGCAGCTCGCGACAACCATTATTCAAAAATTATACGATGAATTTATCCGGAAACATTACGACGATATCATTAAAGCACTGGGAATCTCAAGAGAACAACTAAAGGAGGCGCTTGAAGTTATACACCGGTTAAACCCGAAACCGGGCGAAGGCACGATTGAGGAATTCAACAATTATATTACACCCGATTTTTTAGTTCAAAAAATCGAGGATGAATTTGTCGTCACACTCAATGACCGCAGCGTTCCGCCGCTCCGCATTAATAAGAACTACCGGGACATTATTTCGCGGAAAAAGCGGAATACTACAAACTCGGAAACCCGCGATTTTATCCGCAAAAAATTCGAAGCGGCAAAATGGTTTATCAACTCGATTCACCAACGCCGTGAAACAATGCAAAAGGTTATGCGGGCGATTATAGAACTACAGTTCAATTTCTTCGAACACGGAGAAGAGCACTTACGCCCGATGATATATAAAGATGTCGCCGAACGGATCGGAATGGACATTTCTACCATTAGCCGGGTGGTCAATGGCAAGTATGTTCAAACCGATTACGGCGTATATGAACTGCGTTATTTCTTCAGTGAATCGATAGAAACCCAAAACGGCGACGGAATTTCGAACAAACAGGTGAAAAGAATCATAAAAGAATTGATAGAGCAGGAGGACCCTCAAAAACCGCTCAGCGATGATAAAATAGCTGCAATGGTGAGGGAACGCGGAATAAATATCGCGCGTCGTACAGTGGCAAAATATCGTGAACAGATGTACATTCCCGTCGCTCGACTCCGCAAAAAATTATAATTTCAACAACGGTTTACACATATTTTTTAACAAATTGCAGTCATTTTTTCTATGAATACAACTACTCATGCAACAACAGTAATTGGACTTATACACAACGGGAAAATAGCCCTCGGAAGCGACGGCCAGGTTTCACTCGGAAACACCGTCATGAAACACAAAGCCGCAAAAGTACGCCGGATGTATAACGACACGGTGCTTGCCGGCTTCGCCGGCGGCTCGGCTGATGCATTTGCATTGTTCGAACGGTTCGAAGGAAAGCTCGAACAATACCGCGGCAATCTTCAGCGCGCAGCCGTAGAGCTTGCACGTGAGTGGAGAACCGATAAATATTTTCAACGGCTCGAAGCTCTGTTATGCGTAATCAATAAAGATACGGCGCTTATCATTTCCGGCACGGGTGACGTCATCGAACCTGACGACAATATAATTGCTATTGGATCGGGCGGTAGCTTTGCGCTTGCAGCAGCACGAATGCTCGTGAAACACACGGAACTTCCGGCGAGAGATATCGTTGAAGAAGCGTTACGGGCTGCAGCAGAAATTTGTATTTATACGAACGATAATATTACCATCGAAGAATTATAAGGATGCTATGTCAAAACTTGCAAATTCCATTAAAAAACATGTCGAGGTCATAAAACGAAAAGATCAGGGTGAGCTTACACCACGGGAAATAGTGAATGAACTCGACCGGTACATTATCGGTCAGGATAATGCAAAGAAATCGGTTGCAATAGCGTTGCGCAACCGGTGGCGGCGGCAAAATGTTACCGATGAAATCCGCGAGGAAATATTGCCGAATAATATAATTCTGATCGGACCAACGGGTGTCGGAAAAACTGAAATTGCACGTCGTCTCGCGCGGCTCGCCGGCGCACCTTTTATAAAAGTCGAAGCTTCGAAATTTACCGAGGTCGGTTACGTCGGCCGCGACGTAGATTCAATGGTCCGTGACATTACAGAGCTGTCCGTTACCATGGTAAAAGCCGAGAAGGCAGCGGAGGTACAGGACAAAGCCCGTGCACAGGCGGAAGAGCGCATCCTCGATATATTGATACCGCCGCCAAAACGAACGGGTTTTCAACAACAGAAACAACAGGAAGAAAACAACGCTCACCAACTGAAAGTCGAAGAAGATCATCAAACAACCCGGGAAAAGTTCCGGGAACGCTTACGATCGGGGAAGCTCGATGAGCGCATCATCGAAGTGGATGTCCCCAGCGATGCTTCACCGATGATGCAGGTGTTCGGACCTATCGGTGTCGAAGAAATGGGTATGAATTTGCAGGATCTGTTCGGTAACTTAATGCCGAAAAAGTATAAAAAACGGAAAATGTCGGTGTCCGAAGCGAAGGAGGTCCTCGCACAGGAGGAAGCGCAAAAACTTATCGATCACGAAGCGGCAGTCCGCGAAGCTATTGAACGCGTGGAAAATTCCGGCATCATTTTCATCGACGAAATCGATAAGGTCGCCGGAGAGAAAGGGAAAGGCGGAGGCCCGGACGTTTCGCGTGAAGGTGTTCAGCGTGATCTCCTCCCGATCGTTGAGGGGTCGACCGTTCAAACAAAATACGGTATGGTCAGAACCGAACATGTACTGTTCATCGCATCCGGCGCTTTCCACGTTTCCAAACCGTCGGATTTAATTCCTGAATTGCAGGGTAGATTCCCCATTCGTGTCGAACTCAAGAGCTTAGGTGAGGAAGATTTTGTAAAAATTCTTACCCTCCCTCAGAATGCGTTGATAAAACAATATACGGCATTGCTTAAAACCGAAAAGATCGATCTTGAATTCACCGAAAGCGGCATCAGGGAAATCGCCCGTATAGCAACTCAGGTAAATGAACAGGTTGAAAATATCGGGGCCCGGCGGTTGCATACAATCCTCACAACGCTGCTGGATGATATTCTTTTCAATGCACCGGATAAGATATCGAATGAGCAAATAACGATCGATGATAAAATGGTGACGGAAAAATTATCGGGTATTGTCACGGACGAGGATCTCAGCAGATATATTCTTTAAATCCGGAATTTCGTACTAACGGTAAGGGATGCCTGTTTACTTTCCGAAGGGCCGGCAACCCAGCTAATATTTTCCGTAGCCACTTCGAGATCGAATTCTACACTCAGCAATCCGAAACCGAACGCCCACGTAAAATTATCAAGCCCTCCGAAAGCAATACCCGTTCGAAGCTGGAGATTACCGAATAAATTCCACTCACCGCCGATTGCTATCCTCGGTGTCGTGGTGTTGCCGGGCATCGTATTTAACCCGCGTGTATAATCGGCAGTAAGCAGTAAAGTATGAAATAGCTGCCACGATAAACCGGCCCGGATGGCAGTCGGCAATGAAGTTGTAAACGCACCGATTCTTTCGTCATTGCCTGTATACGCATTAAGTAAACTGTCCTGTTGCTCCGAACTGAAGATATCGTCTATTTCAACCACGGCAGCGTCCGTGAAACCGTACGTATTTTCGGTCCACTCAATCGATCCGATATCGGTGATACTAACACCGAGCGTTATGTTCGTTGATAAAGAAGCAGCAAGCCCCACATCGAACCCGAGTCCCTTCCCTGCCGGTGTGCTCATCAGTTTGTACCTGTGTTCACCCGGGGAATGTAAAAAATCGGCAAATGCCCTGCGGGTGATCATAGCAACCTCTCCGCTCAATACAAATCCATCATCGAATCCCTTATTCGATATATAACCATCATACGATTCGATTCCAAAATATGAATACCCTTCGATAAACTTGACTCCGCCTCCGATGGCGATCATTGGAAGAAAACTCGCAAGCTTAAAGCGAGGAGTCGCATACGAAAAAGTGTATTCACGTATCCACCACGATTTTGTGTCGGTGCCGCTGAAATCATACAATGACCCTGATTCAGCAAATCCATAGAACAGCATACGCAGGTAATCGTCAGGCATTGTCATATTTATAGATAGGCGATCCGAGGCAGTAACAGCAAAACCACCAAGATACCGGGTATAAACCGAAATCCCTAATAATAATACCTGCGCATCGATGTGAATTTTCCCGGACCCGTCCGGGATAGAATCTAAAATATCCCGTTTATCCTGCGGCGTCAGATGCTTCGCTATCCGGTCGCCGGTAACCGGATCTTCGGCACCGGTAAAATAATTTGCGTACATATTGTAATCGATAAAATTTGACCCGATTCGAAATCCGACCGGCAAAATACTTAATTCAAATGTTGACTGTCGGGGAACGGAAAGAAAAGCAGGGTTTATACCGACTGCATCGGATCCGTATACCGACGCGGCATGCGCCCGCGCTAATCCGACCGATCTGGCGCTTGAGCGATCGTTTCCTGCATCACCCCGCGTGCACAGTAAGGCCGATAAAAATACTATAAGTAATCCCTTCACTATATATCGGTTTTCCATCGGTTTATCCCGTTAATTAAAATCGGGTTTCACATTAAATGTCGCAAAAATATTCACCTTTACCGAATCCTGACTCCTGAAGACAACAGTCCGGTCCTTATCGGTGCCATTCAGAAAGAGCATCAGTTCCGTCATATCGGTCTCTTGTAAAATCCGTATATCCTCCTCTGATAGTTCGAGCATCCGAACATCCCGGCCGGTAGTACCGGTAGCATATCCCGATGAATTCACCGGGGCAGCATTAATTGCAACCGGCGGTTCATCCGATAGCGGAAGCTGACGCAAGATCATACCATTTTCATCAAGCAAATTTATCCGTAGATTCATCTCAACGGGCATACCATTGACGGTTTCAAAATACATTTGACCATAATTAAAGTATTTAAATAGATCCCGGTCTAAATCATCACCATTGTTTCCTACCGTAAGCGTATCGCGGACCACCCCCTCATTGAGACCAAATTGAAACGGCACCTCCATTTCAAGCGATACGGTCAGTGCATCGTTGACATCGATATTCCCGCTCTCATAGTCGCTGTTAACCACAAGATGACTCGTTATGAACAGTTCATCGGGAAAATGAGGAGAAAAAGTATTCAGGAAATCGTTAATCCTGCTGTTCATTTTTGTAAAATTAATTATCGACCAATCACCTGCTGTGATTTTCCTTTTCTCTTCGGGAATGAGCAGGGAATCACTCACACCGTGCTTATTTTTACCTACGATGTAAATATTGGCAGAGGCATTGAACCCCCCGGTTAGAAAAAGGCCGAGGGTTAATTGTACATCATCAAATTCTACTTCACCTTCGAAAATATCGGCTATCTCACCAAGCTGCAGATCAAATTGTAAATCAATATCGTATTGTTTTGGGGAAATAATTCCATCGATCCACTCAACGACAAAAAAATCGTGCGGCGAATTGCGCGTTCTTAACTCCCCGCGAATCGTATCGGTCGATCGAAATCGACCGAAATCATTCGCAGTATTAAGAGACTCAAAACGGACGGTGTAATTCAGTGAGTTTTTCGATTCGTTACCATAGACGATCCAATCACGCATATCGATGGAAAAATTATTTTCCGGACCGGGCGACAGCGTCAAGGTCCTGCTAAAGCGTTGCGATAGATTGTTGCGCGCTCTTAACGCCGGGAAAGCAATCGTGACCGGGAGATCGATCTCCGCCATATTCTCAAAGTTCACTTCCATAAAGCCGCCGGAAAATCGTGCTTCCGAAATATAGGTGGAATCATCGACCACAATAGTACCATTATAATACGCGCTCGGCGTTTGATCTGAAATCCGTGCCTCGGCGTCATTGACAATTATCTCATCGAACCGAATACTGAGTCCGAGCTTCGACTCATCCGGAATTATAACAAAATCATCCTCAGGACTTGAAAAAGCAAACCTGTATTCCAGCTTGTGATATACCCGCGTTTGCTCGAGAGTAAAAGATACACGAGCGGAGTCGCCCGGTTCGATCACTTCGTTGAAGGTTGCATAGCCGACAGCGGTGCCATCGTCCCTATTCACGACAGAAAATCCATCGGGTAATTCCACCGGTACACCAGATTTATTAATTACCGATATGCTCATCCGGCCCGAATCTACAATCATGTAGTTAACCGTTTCTACGGGCGGCATTTCACCCGAAACAACAACCGGCGCGAACCCCGGTGACGGTCCGCTATATCCCGCTTGCAATCCAATATACTCACCGACAGCCACACCGAAGTCAAGATCCGGCGGGGATAAAGGAAGTGTTCCGACAGTGAGCGTAAATTCGGATGGTTCGGGCTTTAACCGAATAATAGAACCGATCGGTTTATTTTGCAGCGTATCTAAAAATGAATAAAAAAGTATATCGTTATCATCAACATTGATCAAACCTGGGTTCTTTTCAACCAGCTTTTTCATTATGTAATGTTGATTCCCTAACGGAAAGCTAACGTCGACATCCCAGGTTGGAAGTATAGGACCCAGCGGCGGATCGATACACTGCCATGAAAAAACGACAATGCATAATATCAAAAAAATTATACTCACACGATTCAATGCGATCTATCTCCTCACTCTTCATGCATATTGTAATTAATAGTTAATAAGCACAAATGATATGCCAAAAATTACATTATCGTGCCGGGTATTTACCAAAAGAGAAACCCGGGTTGTAATAAATATAAGTTGTTGACCGATAGGTTGATATAGGAAAGAAGACTAGAAATGACTGTGACCGCAATCACACTGTTATTGTGATGGCGGTCACAAAACCATATATATAAATGGCTACAAAATGATTATACGATTCGAATTATATAAGTCGATTTGTAGAATGTAAAGGGTTAATGTACTTTATCGTCCTTGCCGCCCGGCGGTTGAAATCCGAATGCATCTCCATGCTGCGGTGTTCCACCCTGGGTTTTTATCTCGCCGTGGCGTTTTTCAAACTTCTCGATGTTGTCCTTTAAAGCATTTAACAATAACTTTGCGTGCTGAGGCGTCATAATGACGCGGGATTGTACCTTTGCCTTCTTCACCCCGGGCATTACCCGGGTAAAATCTATAACAAACTCTGCGCTCGAGTGTGTAATGATCGCAAGATTGGAATATACCCCCTCCGCTTCTTTTTCACCAAGTTCAATATTAATTTGTTGACTCTTTGGGAATGTGGATTTTTTCTCGTCCATATTATTAACTCTCCTTGTATACACAATAAATAAAATACAAATGCCCAAACTCCTCGGAGATGGGCATTTGTAATTTTTCGGTTTTATATTTTTTCTGGGACGAATTACTCTCCGCGAATTTCTCGAATTCGATCAGCACGTTCGAACGCATCTTCCGCTTCCTGAACGCGATCAAGATTTGCATACAGTCGTCCGAGTGTTTCCCACAATTGCGCATCGTTCGGTCTGTCTTCGATAACTCTTTGTAAATTCGGAAGCGCTAGTTCGAACTTCTCCAGGTATCTTTTATCTTCATCATCCCGCTCGGCAACTGCCTTCTCACGTAATTCAACCCCCCAGTTTACATAGGCAACACCGAGATTGTAGTACGCATCACTATAGTCAGGATCGAGCTCTATAGCGCTTTGGAAAAGATCGACTGCTTCCTCATATTTATCTTCTTCCAGAATAAGAACACCAAGATTATAATAGTACAC
>PWTU01000432.1 GCA_003562775.1 Ignavibacteriales bacterium | reverse complement strand
GAGGATTCAATAGGTTACCATTGTGATGGCTTGCTTGAGCCGGACACTCGTCCGAAAGGAGAGTAACTGTAAAGGCTCACAGAGCCTGTACACTAATGCACTATTGTCTTACTCTACAAACTGTGATAAATAAAAAAGCAGTCCCGGTTGTCCGGAACTGCCTTAATTCAATCATTCATGCATGAATGCATGCATGCAATCTTTCATCCATGCGCTTATGTAAGTGATAGAGAACGGGCGGCGTTCAGTTTACATAGGTGAGTGGAATCACGAAGACTCCAGGACACGAAGAAATAACTCATACAAATCTTAAATGTTGGAGAACGTATTTCTCACCTAAATTTCATAGTAACAACTCTGACATCTCATTAACTAAATCTAACGAATATTCGTTGCAAGTATTGACCTTAAGTTGATTTTTTTTTTACTTTATAACAAATAGTTAACAGGCAATACCTCTCTGCGGTGCAAAAATAATGCGATTACCTTCCGGACATTTTTCCATTGCGGGAATTCGTGTTTTGGTGAGGGGAAGTTATGAAGACCTATATATTAAAATCAACAGCAGGAGATTCATTCCTTGTTGATGATCTCGAGCAGTATGGCTTCTCGGTTCATGTAATCCATACCCTTGAACAATTCAATCATAATAAGTGTATAAAAGACTAATCGCGATTTATATTCTTCGATATAATTTCGGATAAAAAACTACCGCCTGTAAGCGAAGCTTTATTTGTGAGGAATTTTACGACGGAGTGCGGGATAACCCCGCACCGTCTCATATGGCATCTTCTAATGGAATATGCAGCGTATCTTCCACGATTAATCGAATTAACGGCAAGTCAGGTTGCGACTGTGTGCGGATTCAATGATAGTAGAATATTTGCAAAGATATTACTTAAGGAGTCATCCCCATGAAATCTTTTCCATTATTATTCATTTTCATATTTGCCTTCTTTCAACTAAATCACTTCGGTTGTTACAGTCCGGTGGGACCGACTCAACCGCAGGAGCTTATACCGCTTGCAGTAGGCAATGAATGGTTATATCACAGATGGTATGCCGTTCCAACTATTGTCGATACAATGCGTGAAGTTGTTTTAAATGACTATGATATTACGTTAGGTGATAATACCTATACCGTGTATGGTTATCAGCGGTTTCACCATACTGTTGAATATGAGTCGGAAGCACCTAAAGAAAAAATATTAAGTAGAAGTAATATGTATGATTTTTATTCATTATCTGAATCTGACAAATTTGTCATTCCTTATCAGTGGCTTCGTGCAAATACCGACCGTGGAGTGTATTCATTTGGGGGTATCTCACAAACAGACACGTTGTTTCTAAAGAATCTACATTACAAATATCCCGGAAATGTCGGTGATGAATGGGAATATCCGGAAATAGCGTACCATTTTATAGAACAGGAGTTTAGTATCGGAGATACGAGAACGTTCGAGCTTGTCGGAATTAATGAGAAATTCGAATCAGATATAGCCAGTTACGATGGATGTTACGTATACAGGTGGTCGGAGAGGGCGACATCTCCTACCGGTCCGATATATTGGTGGAACCATTTTGCATATATTAAACCCGGAATTGGAGTTGTTGCGGTTCACACAAGAGATGTTGATAATCCTGAGCACATTGTCGGACAATGGATTTTGATAGACTATACGTTGAAATAAGATATAAATTATTACTTCATCTATAATTTTTATTTATGGAGGTGAGGATATTAATGAAATAATATCTGTAAATAATTAACCAATTTTAAAATATTAATTGAAGGAGGGATAATGAACATAAAAAACACGGGGTGATGCTGGCACACCACCCCGTTATTTAACCCGTATTCTTACGGGTATTGAGCAAAGAAATATCCATACGCCATATGAACGCGGCTTCCCGGGCTTTTCGCACGGGTGCGCCTTTTTCTTTGCTGTAGGCAATGTAAAAACCATTACATCAAAATGCAACTATAATTACTTAAAGGTTAAAATGAAAACGAAATATTATTTAATTAATCATCGTATTGTTGATATTGTACGTGACAAAAATCCATGGTCAGGGAATCGAATTATTCCAATATGTAGAGACCGATGCTGTGACTTTAACCGAAGGTCAAAATGAGCGTTTGGATAACATTCTTTCCCGCGAATACATCGAAGAGGTGCATATTGTATATATTGATGATGTACATACTATCAGGTACCACCATTCGCTCACCCTGAATCTTCCTGATGAAAGAAAAATAATAACTGAAAAAAGCGAAATAAGGAATCGAAATGAGAAAAGTTTCACGTGGAGCGGGAAAACAGATGATCCAACCGCAACAATTCTCATTGTTGTTACGGAAAGAGGTATAACCGGAATAATTCAATCACCCGAGTATCATTTTATTATAGAACCTTTGGGTAATGATTTGCATGCATTAATTGAAGCCGAACCTGAAAAGTTTCCGAAAGAATATCCGCCGATAATAAATGAGAATCGGCGAAATAATAGTGACGGTTCGATTAACACCCAATTCAACAATACATCATCAATGAAAATGTTAAACAGTGTGCCGCAAATAGATTACCTGGTTGTTTATACTACACAGGCAAAGAGCAGTTCCGGTGACATTGATGGAGTTATATTTGGTGCGGAGGATATTACGAACCAATCTTTCTCAAACAGTGAAATATCAGCAAGTATTAATGTGGTACATACTGCTGAGGTTAATTACACGGAAAGTGGAGATATAACGCTTGATTTATGTAGATTAACTGCATCACAATCTTATATTCCGAGCTATTGTATTACAAATTACGGCGAACATAACGTTGCCGGGTATATGTATGAAGTTCACAATTGGCGTGATGAATATGGAGCTGATTTAGTTGTTTCGATTACAGATGAAGGTGGATTAGGAGTCGCATGGCAGCATTCGGATGTGGATATAGCATTATCTGTTGTACGCTGGGATGTAGCTATCGGTAATTATACATTTGCTCATGAAATTGGCCATAATATTGGAGCACATCATGACCGCGATAATGCGAATAATCCTTATTATCCATACGGTCATGGTTATCGATATCCTCCTGGAAATTGGCGTACAATCATGGCTTATCCACCGCAAATTAGAATTAATTACTGGTCAAATCCAAGGGTATTTTTAGGTGGATTTCAGATGGGAACATATGAACATGAAGATAATGCACGTGTGTGGAATGAACGGGCGCCGGTGGTAGCTGCCTTCAAAACTCCACCCCCTCCCTTCACCGTCACCATCTCCGGCCCGGTGGCCATGATGCCCGGTCAATCCGGCGAATTCACTGCATCCGTTTCAGATGGTACACCGCCCTATACTTATTCATGGTACTATCGGCATGAAACTGACTGTGGGTCATGCTGGACAGCAACAGGATTTAACTCACCTGAGTATACTCACACTGCCGGTCAACCCCCCGGAGAAGTTCTTCGGGTTGTTGTAACCGATGATAATGAGAGAAAGGGAG
>PWTU01000057.1 GCA_003562775.1 Ignavibacteriales bacterium | reverse complement strand
CGTCGCATCGATCTGGCGCTGGATGGCGGTATTTTCGTGAACGGACTTTGCCGTATCTAACTTTTTTATACTCATAAATTAAAAACAACTATCGTATCAATAATCGAGTATTATCTACAACTTCATCAAATGTATCCATTTATGGGCCAAGACCCATAGGGTCTTTCTCACACATTCCTCTGCTCGGCCTGTACACAAATACAAAAGGCATAGCCGAGAGAACATACCCACTGCCAATGGCAGTGGGCTTCTAAGTTGCACTAAAGATAACAAATAATCACAATAAGATTATGTAGTCTGCTTAGTTGACGATCAATCGCAGAAGTCGTACCGGTTATTTTGTATAAACCATTTTTTTTGTCTCAATCATTTCACCGGCAGACATTTTATACAAATAGACGCCACTTGCGTTCGATGATGCATTCCATGTGACTTCGTAAAATCCTTCCTTATACACTTGTGAGGTAAGGATTTCGATTTTTTGTCCGAGTGCATTATAAACCTCAATTAAGACGAATTCTTCTACGGGCACACTAAACCTAATAGTCGTAGCAGCATTAAAAGGGTTAGGGTAATTCTGAAACAGAGCAAACCGCCGCGGAATATTCTCCTCACCGTTTTTGTCGTTAACGCTGGTCCGAAATCCCTTGAATAATTCTGGAGAACCATCTGTGGTCACCTTTAATATCGAACCTTTTTCTCCAACCACCCAGCCGTACTTTTCACTTGGAAAACAGAGATCATTCATATTATGCAAGGTACCGATCTTTTCACTGAACCAATGACTCGATCCTTCTTCTTTCCATCTGTGAACGGGACTCCACCACGGTTCTCCGGGATAGCCATAGTGTCCCCTTCCCGTAACCCAGCCGGCAGAATCAGAAGTATATTGCATGGCCGTAATAGTACTTACTATCACATATGCACGCTCCCATGTTTCGCCGCCGTCATTCGTTTGATACACTCCCCGCCCCCCCGTTACAAACCCATCATTTTCATTCAAAAAATAAACAGCCGAGACGTGTCGGCCCCAACTAATACTAATTGATTGATGTTCCCATGTATTGCCGCCATCACTTGTTTTGAGTATTGTTTCGTTTTCTCCCACTACCCATCCGATTTCCGGTGTTACAAAATAGATATCCAGCAGGTCATTATCTGTACCTGAAGCGTTGCTTTCCCAATAGCTCCCGCCGTCATGTGTGATCAGGATCGTACCCGATGCACCAATGATGTATCCCTTGTCCGGACTTACAAATTTTAAATTTAGTAAATCTACTTCTGAATCAATATCAACAAGATCCCAGTTTATACCACCATCATTCGTATTATATGCTGTCCCGTTTGCCCCAACAATCCATCCATAGTCATCATCAAAGAAATCCACCGCGTAAAGATCTTCGGAGTTGAAATCGTTATGATATAGCCAGCTTTCACCTCCATCGATTGTTGATAAAACACTTCCGTTCAATCCAACCGCCCAACCAATTTCATTATCAATGAAATCGACTGACCGCAATTCAACATCTAAACCCGCCCGCAGGTTATTCCATGTTTCTCCACCGTCCACAGTATGCAAAATTATACCGTTATCGCCGACGGCCCACCCGACTTCCACATCCGCAAATCCCACGGCACGTATCCGATAATCAGTGCCGACCGGTCGTTCAACCCAACTCTGACCGCCATCATCCGTTGTGAGTATTGTACCTTCATCACCGACTGTACCGCCAAAATTTTCATCAACTATATAAACCGACTGCAGTAAATTGTTTGTATTTGTTTCCTGCGCCGTCCATGTTTCCCCTCCGTCCTGTGTATGCACAACAACTCCGGATGAGCCGACCGCCCACCCGATTAATTCACTTATAAAATATATATCATACAAATGTTCCGATATACCGGTATCCAGTTCATCCCAGTTCTCTCCGCCGTCAATCGTTTTAACTACCGATCCGTTTCTTCCGCATACCCAGCCCGTGTGTTTATCATAAAAGAACATAGAGTGGGGCCTGCTATTCAATTGCATAATACTATTATGCCACGAACTTCCTCCGTTGGTGGTCTTTAGTATCATATACTCTGATCCGAATTTCGCATTGTGATAAATTACATATCCGGTTTGCTCATCTAAAAAATGTGTGTCATAGAATTCATTGTATGGGAAATCTCCGGTACCGGAAGTAACCCGGGACCACGTTTGACCACCATCCGTTGTTTTTACTACAGCAGTATTATTACCGACAGCCCAACCCTGTAGTTCATTTAAAAAATTCACCGAGTATAGCTCCCATCCCTTTCCCGCACTGTGATGCTGAATTTCCCAGATTTCACCCCCATCGGATGTATGTAACAAGGTTCCGGTAGCACCGACAATACTTATGGTATTCCTGTCGAATACGTGTATATCATAGAGATCGTTTCCCTGAGGGGTGGAATTTTGCCATTCCCATGACAGAACATCTTGTGTGTTCGCTCCGGAGGATAAAAACAGACATAATAAAATCGAGAAAAGTAACATTATGTGATTTTTCATAACTCCCTCCTTGTTTCACAGCTTGTACCTATATACAGTTGAGATAGACAGCTATTTTTTCTCGAATCTTCGTCGGAAAGGTTTAATTTCTATGTAACTAAAATACTATTTTGATATTATAACTGCAAATACTTATCGTCTAACTTCTCAGTTCCGGTTTTATAAAGGATAAACCGTACTTGCCTTCGCACCCTCTCCACCGGAGATGGAGACCACGCCAAGGCGTGGCAGGTGGGAACGGGGGATGAGGAGCAAATCGAAAGTAATGGACGCAATATTTAACTCAAACTTACCAAAATTCACCAATCTCTTCCATTACAAGTATTGATAAACTACCTTAAAATGATTATTATTGAAATGCTTCTAAAGGTCCCACTCTGATGATCAATCACCCTGGGTGATTCTCCGGAATGTTGGGGTAGTCAGAGCGGTCATTTTAATTTTTACATTCCGTACAGGTGAACGTCGGCCTCATGCCGTGTGTTCGTCTGGTCTATCCGGTCGATCCTAGCCTGCTACGGGATTTAAATTCCCTGTACAACCGAAGGGTGACGCATAGCGTCAGGTATTGATGTAGGTTAGATGGGGTTTGGGAATTGTGAGGGTGATATCTCATTTAACTTTAGGCACTTTTTTATTCATTCTAAGCCGTATTAAAATCCATTCTTCCAGAGTTTCCTGAAGTTCCCTGCGGCATGATTCTAATGTCCCGGCATTTGCCCAGACTCCTCTGAATCCGGGTATCTCACCATAATACGTATCATCATCCGGAAGAATTTCATACCGGGCTTTTTCTAATGCATATTGAATATATTCAGAAATCATAAAAATACTCTTTACTTCGGTTAATCATAAGTTAACAATGAGTGGTCTTAAAATCAAGGATAGGTACTTCGTGATATGGATAGTTATCTCTGAAAGAAAACAGACCAACTTAATTATCGCGCCTGCCTTTGCGCCCTCACCCCCGGCCCCT
>PWTU01000566.1 GCA_003562775.1 Ignavibacteriales bacterium | reverse complement strand
CGCTCGGCGGGGCTTATATCAATTTTATGATGGAAGAGGGCCAGGATCGTATCAAAGCGACGTATGGAGATAATTACAGCCGGCTACAGAAAATTAAAGCAAAATACGACCCGGATAATTTTTTCCATGTAAATCAGAATATCCAGCCGGCGTGATATCGCCTTGTTGTTGATAGAAGAGGAAGACTACGGTACCATGCCCGTCACTCTTGTTTGATGCGTATGATATTTCAATACAAACTTTTCTTTGCCAATAGGTACTGTAAGTGACGGGCCTGAGAAAGAACTTGCCCGTTACCTGCAGTATGTAAAAAGCTTATAATCGTTTATCTTAACTGATGTTACGCAAATGGTATCAATGACGGATTTTTTATCTAACCCTTTCAGGGTAAATCATTTTTATTGGTTACTCGAAACCAAGGGCGTTCCCCGACAAGTCGGGGTGATGTATTTGTCCCCTTTGGGGACTATTTTCAGCAGTTTAACCCCGAAGGGGTTACATATATCAGATCGGGGCAACGCCCCGACATATAATAATTAACAAAATGTAACCCTGCAAGGGTGAGATATAATACTTTGCGTAACATCAGATCTTAAATATTAATTCGCTTCGCTCATTGATTAAAAAACAATTATTTTGTGAACGACGGGTGACGGGCAAATGTATTCCGTATTCATTATCACTCCAATCCCATTCTATCCATCAGACTTTTCCAGCGACTATCAGTGCGTACGTTGTTGAATTCCGGTGCTCTGGAATTCCAGTAGAACATCGGGCTGTTTTCTTCGTACGCTTTTTCCAACCACTGAAAGACTTCATCCTGTTCATTTAAGCCGGAATGTATAAGTGCAATATAGTACGCTTTTATATAATCCGGTGTATCACTTTTTACCATATTGTTAAGTATTTTATATGCTTTTTCTTTTTCTCCCGCCACGGCATAGGCATATCCAATACTTCCCTGTTTCATATTTACATCCTTCAATTTGTCGAATACACCAAGAGCTTTTTGCACTTCACCCTTTTGCACCAAAGCCCTGCCTAATATCCAGTTTGCATAATGATAATCGGGATCGAGTTCAAGCGTATTATATGCTTCCCGTATCGCTTCATCATATTGCTGCTGTATGAAAGATGTCATAGATATACCGAGGTCTATAATCGCAGCGGTCGGGTTTAACTCTCTGGCAAGCCGGGCATCTTCAACCGCCTCCTCGTACCGTCCGAAAGGAAGGAGCACGAAAAAAGCCCGCCAGAACGGAGCATTTGCATATTTGGGATTCAGCAATTTTGCCTGTTGTAATTTTCGATCTGCAAAATCCCAATTCCAGTTATACACCGCTTCAATAAACGCCAGCGATGCGTGGCCTTCAGCAAGATCCGGATCAAGCTCAATTGCCTTCAAAGCTGCAGTCCTCCCCTCATCCAATACCTCTTGTGGAGAGACACCGCCAAAAATACCGAGTGAACCAAAACAATCGGCTTTACCGGAATGTGCCAGTGCATAATTTTCATCCTCCGCTAATGCCCGTTCGAAATACTGTTTCGCTTTCTGAATACTTTCAGGTGTTCGCTGATTCCAGTAATGCCGGCCCTTTAAATAAAGATTATACGCTTCTATATCTTCCGTGCTGCGTTTTTTTAATCGCTGCTTTTCATCCCCGACAAGCTCGACTTTCAGTGCATCGACCACTGCATGCGATATTTGATCCTGGATATCAAAAATATCTTCCATAACCCTATCGTATCGTTCCGACCAGATGACATAACCATCCTTGACATCACTTAACTGTACGTTGAATCTTAATCTGTTGCCGGCACTTCGTAAACTTCCCATTAATACCGTGTTCACCCTGAGCGTTTTGCCGACTTCCTTAAGGTCCGGTGTCCTGCCTTTAAACTGAAATGACGAGTTATGGGCAGCAACATTTAAACCGTCGAGTTTTGTCAGTGCCATCGAGATGTCTTCGGTTATGCCGTCGCAAAAGAACTCGTTCTCATCGTTCCGGTTCATGTTTACAAACGGGAGAACTGCAATTGAGGGAATGTCCTTTTGCTTCTCTTCCTCCGGTTCAGGGCTTTGGTTGATTTGATGTAACTCTTGTTCCAGGTCGTTTATCTGTTGATACCGGTGATCCGGGTCTTTCTCCAGACATTTCATTACGATTGTGTCAATCACACCCGGCACATCAGGTGAAATTTCGGTAACCGGTACAGGATCTTCGTTGATAATAGAATACACCATTGCCGTTTCATATTCGCTCCTGAAGGGGAGTTGACCCGTTAACATCTCATACATTAACACACCGAACGACCAGATATCAGTCCGGTGATCGACATTACTTCCCTGTGCCTGTTCGGGTGACATATACGGAACGGTACCGAGAGTGGTACCCGGTTTGGTGAGCATTGTATGAGGTGCAGCTTTGGCAAGCCCGAAGTCGATAATTTTAACCTGATTATCGGCTGTAATAAAAATATTATCCGGCTTAAGATCACGGTGGACTATTCCTTTATCGTGTGCTTTTTGCAATCCCGCGGCTATTTGAAGTACATAGTTTATGACATCGTTTAACGGGAGTTGTCCCTGCTCCATTTTCCGTTTGAGCGGTATACCATCATAATATGCCATAACGATAAACAGATTCCCATCATCGGTTTCTTCAATTGAAAATATACTGCAAATATTCGGATGGTCCAACGCAGAAGCGGCTTTTGCTTCGTTGAGAAAACGTTGTTTTTCAAACTCATCGGCTCCGAGATGAGACGGAAGGAATTTCAACGCAACGGTGCGGTCGAGTTTGGTGTCGTGGGCTTTGTAGACGACTCCCATTCCCCCTTCGCCTACCTTTTCAAGTATCCTGTAATGTGATATGGTTGTACCGATCATTTGATAATCTCCGGCATACTACTACATAAAAGGCTTCGGGGGCCAAGCCCGCCTTCGCCGAGTTTATCGAGAATCTCATAATGAGATATTGTACGCCCTATCATCAATTCCTCCCTTTCATTGAGATGCCGGAATGTTGATACGGTCTTTTATACCCTCTCTACCGCCATAATAGCCCGAATCTGAGAGATGTCACTCTACTGACATAAATATCAATTAAAAAATAAAATCACTAAAGTCAAATTTTTTCACCTCGCTCGATTATCCTTACCAATCAAGGCAGCTATGCAGACACGCCACGATGCGGTGCCAGGAACTTCAGCGCAACGGTGCAGTCTAATTGCTTTTTAAACGTCCGGCATTCAATGTTGCGACCACTCGCCGGAAAGGAACTTCTGCAACACATGCATAAACGCCCCGGAACCGGGAAAAGAACCGCCCAATACCTCGAAGAGCAATCCGTGATTTCCATTGGGTACAATCCAGAGATAGGCATCGGGAATTGCCCGATACATACGCACTGCAATTTCCATTGGGAAATGTTCATCCCGGTCACCATGCACAATCAGGGTTTCTGCAGTTATTGTCCCCATTAATGGTTCGGTGAAGTTCATGTCCCGGTAATTTGTTG
>PWTU01000056.1 GCA_003562775.1 Ignavibacteriales bacterium | reverse complement strand
TTCAATTGATGCCCGTTCGAAAATTTCAGGATCCGATGCTGAAGCTAATCCAATATTACGGACGTGTACTGCATCATACCCTTTCTCGTTTAATCCTGCAGCAAGAATCGGAGAAAGAGCATTATCAATCAGAAATTTCATACAGCATCTATTATAGGCAATTGACGTTCACGCACAGCTTGTGCTGCATAATGCAATGCTTCTTTAATATCCTCATCCTCGAGGTCGGGGTATGCCTGCAATATTTCCCCCTTGCTCATACCGTTTGCTATCATTCCAACTACCGTCGCAACGGGAATACGGAGTCCCCGGATACAAGGAACACCATCCATTTGATCGGATCGAACGGTAATACGTGTAAATTTCATAATTCGTCTCCTTTATTATATCATAAAGTTTAATCAACAATAGGTAAAAAAGCAAATATGATCGATGCACAGATAACGCACTATAAGATACTCGAAAAGTTAGGCGAAGGAGGAATGGGAATAGTGTACAAAGCCCACGACACCAAACTCAACCGCACCGTCGCTCTAAAATTTTTACCTTCGCACGTCTCGGCTTCCGAACAGGATAAGGCGCGCTTTATTCAGGAAGCCCAATCCGCCTCGGCTCTCAATCATCCCAACGTGTGTACGATTCACGACATACAGGAGTACGATAGTCAATTATTCATCGTGATGGAATACGTTGAGGGGCAGACGCTCTTCGAGAAGAAAAGTAATCTAACCGAAAAACAAGCCATCGATATCGGCATGCAAATAGCCGACGGGCTCACCGCCGCACACGAGAACGGCATCGTTCACCGCGACATTAAGCCGGATAACATTATGGTGCGGAAAGACGGTCGTGTGATCATTATGGATTTCGGGCTTGCGAAGTTGAAAGGCGATGTATCAAGGTTGACAAAAGAGGGAAGCACCGTCGGTACCGCCGGCTATATGTCGCCCGAACAGGTACAGGGACAGGATGTCGATCACCGGTCTGATATATTTTCATTCGGTGTGGTATTGTACGAACTGTTTACCGGTGAGTTCCCATTTAAAGGGGTTCACGAAACGGCTTTGATATACGAGATCGTCAACGTAGATCCCGTACCAATGTCGTCTGTTAAACCGGAGATCGACGCAGGATTGGATGGGATAGTGTTAGAGTGTTTGCAGAAAGAACCTGCCGAACGGTATCAATCGGTGGCAGAGGTGGCAAAAGATCTGCGTCGTTTTAAACGATAATCAAGCCGGCAGCGGGTGAGCAGAATATCCGGTGTTAAACCGGTGCAAGAAGGAGTAATGGATCCCGGTCGCTACGGCAGCTCATCGACGAAAAGTACATATTCACCACCGGCTGTTTCATCCCGGCGGGAACGCATTCTCCTTGCATCAGCCGGTGTATTGTTAGTACTGTTGCTGATATCGGGGATTATGCATTTAAACCGGTCGGTGCCGGAAGTAGAACAATACAGGTATACCATAGCGCCGCCCGAAGGAACCAGCTTTAATAACTTTGGAGGAGGGCATACTATCCTTTCTCCTGATGGGACTAAGCTGGTGTTTCTTGCACGCGAGTCCGGTGAAAACTCATTGTGGGTGCGTTCACTGGATGAACTTACGGCCCGTAAATTACCCGGGACTGATGGCGCAATATATCCCTTCTGGTCGCCCGACAGCCGCTGGGTCGGGTTTTTTGCCGATGGACGGTTGAAGAGAATCGATGTCTCCGGAGGATCACCGATAACCGTTACAAATGCCGAAGACGGTCGCGGAGGGACCTGGAATGAAGCCGGTATAATCGTATTTTCACCGGCTGCAACTTCCTCACGTCTGTATAAAGTACCGGCATCGGGCGGAGAGCCATCGCCGGTTACATTTGACGAAGAAGAAGGTGGTACAGCGGGGCATCGATTTCCGTCATTCCTCCCTGATGGAAATCATTTTACGTACCTTAGAGAAGGTGGTGGTGCAGCCGTGTATGATCTCTATGTCTCGGCGTTGGACGGTAAAACAGATAAGCTATTGCTTGAAAATGTCTCAAGCGCTCAGTATGTATCCGGGCATCTTCTCTATATACGGGATACGAATTTATTTGCCCATCCGTTTGATACAAAAAGGTTGAAATTTAATGGTGATGCCTTCCTGGTTGCCGAATCTATTGTCTATGCACCGTTAAGAGGTACAGGGGTATTTACGATTTCGAACACCGGGAATTTGATTTATCAGGTTGATAGGGCGGGTACGGATCAATTTATTCTTAGCTGGTTAGATAAGATAACTGGCGAGCAAACAATCATTGAGATCGGTCCATTCTGGAACTTATCTTTTTCACCGGAGGGTAGATATGCGACAGTGAGTGTTGAAGATCGTGCATCGAGAAAGCGTGATATCTGGATATATGATTTAGAACGATCGGTTCGCACACGCTTTACATTCGGAGAGAATGATGACTTTTTTCCTGTGTGGTCGCCCGATGGAAGATATATTGTGTTTGAATCTCTCAGGGATGACGGTTATAATATCGTGCTCAGAGAGTCGGGAGGTGGAGGTGAAGAACGGATTTTACATCGCTCTACTTTTCGAATGCGCCCAACGGATTGGTCGGCAGATGGAAAATTGCTGTTGATTTCATCACAGGGTGAATCGCAGTATGGACAGAGTTTATATATACTTCCGTTTGATAATCCGGAAGATGTGTATCCGTTCTTACGACGCTCATTTATGGAGTTTGGCGGGAAGTTTTCTCCCGATGGAAAATGGGTTGCCTATCACTCGAATCAATCGGGTAGATTCGAGGTATATATCAGACCAACAATTGGCACCGGTGGTATCAGGCAGGTCTCGACAGACAGTGGAGTTCTTCCCGAATGGAGCCCGGATGGTAGGGAGTTATTTTTCTACGATTTTCTGGAGGAACGAATAATGTCTGCATCAGTGAAAACAGATGATAATTCGATTGATATCGGTACAATACGTCCGTTGTTTAATATTCGGTTTCGGTTTGCTATTAATTCGTACAATATATCTCAAGATAGAAAACGCTTTCTGGCAATTACCTCTCCAGATCAAGAAGCAGACCCGGGCGAACTGACGGTCGTGTTGAATTGGGATAAGGGGATAAGGTGATGTTAATCGGTTAATGGTTATTAGTTAATGGTTAATGGTGGCAAGGGTAAAATGGTATTTTTGAAATTAAATTACAGGATAGTTAAATGATTGGTCAAACAATTTCTCATTATGAGATAATGGAAAAACTCGGCGAAGGCGGAATGGGCATCGTCTATAAAGTCCACGACACGAAACTCAACCGCATCGTCGCGCTTAAATTTCTGCCCTCACACATCTCCGCTTCGGAACAGGACAAAGCACGCTTCATTCAGGAAGCGCAGTCTGCATCGGCGCTCAATCATCCGAACGTGTGTACCATTCACGATATACAGGAATATGACGGACAGCTTTTTATCGTCATGGAATTCGTCGACGGTCAAACATTGGACGAGAAGAAAGGATCGATCAGTTCGAAGCAGGCGACCGA
>PWTU01000387.1 GCA_003562775.1 Ignavibacteriales bacterium | reverse complement strand
TTTAGTATGCATGGTAAGCCTCCATTTGGTTTTGTTGGTATTGTTTTTTGTAATCCTTAATAAACGACTTCTTTACCAACCGATCAACTGCGAGGCTTACTTTTTAAACATAAGAACTTATAAAATATTTACATTAGAAATAAGGTAATAAGGTAAATTATACTATGAATCAGTTGGTTACTAAGGTAATAAGGTTGACTGTTATCATGATTTCACAACTTTCTGATGATAGATGCAGCTCTTTCGTTTTTAAATTGCTGATTAGTTATGTGACTATCGACTCGGCGAGAATTAACGCCTCGATCATGATTCCTGAATTTACGACTAAGTCAGGAGTCCTGAATATATTCATTTATGCCGTAGACAAACCGCGTAATTACAAAGAATCGCTATTAATCATTCAATCTCTTCCGCACGGATAGAATCCACCTCCCCAATCAATCAAGCATCCATTCATACACCCAACCCACCGGCAGCATCCCTATATCCCCTTCCTCTCCTGTCTCAACAACACAAACACAAAAACACCCGATACCACCACAATTCCCAGTGCGTACTGGGCGGCGTCGGCGAACATTGCCTCGATCGTGTAGCTCCAGACGTTCAGTGCAAGTGTCTCGAAGCCGATTGGTGAAAGGAGAAACGTCAGCGGGAGTTCCTTCATTGCCGAGAGAAAAACAAATGACATGCTTGCAATGATGCCTTTTCGAAGAAGCGGTAGTGTTGCTTTGAAGAAAGCAACAAATGGATGATAGCCGAACGAACGAGCCGCCTCCTCGATTTGCGGCGGCGCCTGATAAAGCGCGCTGCGGATCGGTCCCATTGCCTCGGCGAGATAATGGAGTGTATAGGCAAAAATAAGAATAATCAATGTTTGATACAGAAACGGCGCTGCTTGCAGTGTGAAAAATATGAGCGATAATGCAAATGCAAGCGGCGGAATTGCATAGCCCACATACGCTACTCGTTCAAATGTACGGGATATTGCCGATGGATAGCGTACACCCAGATATGCCAGCGGTATTGCCAGCAAAGCCGCAAAAACGGACGATGGAAAAGAAACAGATAACGAGCCGGTGACTGCCGATTGTAATCCGGCAAGATTAATTGCATCGGTTTGCGAAATAAACCAGAATAAAATAGTACCAAGCGGCGCAATCAAGCTTGCAAATGCAAGTCCGCATAGAAATACGTATGCAGGTAGTTTCCACCAACCGAGCGATACAATCCGTTGATGTCTGATAGCCCCCCGCCCCGAGCGCGATAATCGCAGTCCGCGAAGCAGCCGTGCATCCACAAAGAGCAAACTGACCGTCATCAGGATTAAAAATATGGCAAGCCATGCCGCATAGATGCGGTCGAATGCGGCGGTATATTGAAGAAAAAGAGCATAGCTGAACGTTTCAAAACGCATGAGCGATACCGCGCCGAAGTCGCCGAGCACGTGCAGCGAGACGAGCAATCCTCCCGAGAACAACGCCGGTTTAAGCTGCGGAAGTACCGTATTAAAGAAAATAATCCGTTGACGATAGCCGAAGCTTTGCGCCGTTTCCTCAAGCGCCGGGTCGATGCCGAGCAGCGCCGAACGGAGATTGATGAACAGATAGGGTGTGAGATACAACGTGAGGGCAATGAGCGATCCCGGGTAACCGCTCGGGCGAGGGATAGTTATTCCGAATAGCTCCGCAAACGTCCCGTATGGTCCCGACATACCAAGCAATGCATATGCCATCACATAGCTTGGTATTGCAAGCGGCAGTATGCCGAGCAGAGTGAAGAGTTTTTTCCCTTTAATGTCCGATCGGGTTGTAAGCCATGCGAGCGGAAGCGCCAGTACGGTTGTGGTTGCAAGCACCCCGGCTGTCAATGCAATAGTATTGAGAAATAACGTGAACGTCCGCCAGCGAAACACGATGGTGCCGAGCGCTTCGGCGTCTGCTTCGAATGCACGTACAAGAAGATAAATGAGCGGCACCAGTACACCCGTTCCGACAAGAATTACCGGCATAAGAATATACCACGGAATTGCAGAGATGCCTGTGCGGGTGGGCTTAATCATAATAAGCCGGCTTCCCTGAGTAATCGCAATGTTTCGTCGAGCGTATCGAGTTGATCGATGCTGACCTGCGGCATTATCTCAAGAAGCTCCGGTAAGGGGAGCAGCGCCGGATTCGGGTTCACCGGGTCGATGACCAGGTATTCGAATACTTCGTTTGCGAAGAATTCCTGACTTGCCGGTGAGAGAAGAAACTCGATAAATTGTTCGGCTTCGTTTTTGTTCGAGGCGGTCGTTAATATTCCCGCACCTGCAACATTTACAAAGTTTGCCGGATCGCCGGTCTGTAAGAACGTCTGCTCGACCGGGAAATTTTCATCCGATTGTTTGAACCTGAGGAGATAGTAATGGTTTGTAATGCCGATATCGATCTCGCCTGCCGCAATTGCCTGAATGATCGGAACGTTCGAACGGTAGGACTTTGCCCCGTTAGCGCGAATTTTTGTGAGCCATTCTTTTACTTTCTCACGACCGTCTAATTCGACCATTGCCGAGATGAATGTCTGGAACGACGCATTTTGCGGCGCCCAGCCGATGCGGTTCGACCACTTCGGATCGGCGAGATCGTAGATTGATCCGGGTAATTGCGCTCTATCGACACGACCCGGTGCATAGGCAAGTACACGCGCTCTGCCGCTGGTAGCAACCCAGTCTCCGTTGCCGCTATGGAATAGTTCGGGTGTCTTATCGATCAACGATTGCGGCAGAGGGATGAACATATTCCTATTGCTGAGTACACCGAGCGCTCCGCCGTCCTGCGCCCAGAATACATCCGCAGGAGAACGACGGCCTTCTTCAAGCAGCGCGACGGCAAGCTGCGACGTATCGCCGTACCGCACCCGAACCCGAATGCCGCTCACATTTTCGAATTCCTGTATGAGCGGCTCGACGAGACTCTTACTCCGCCCGGAGTAGAGGATCAGTTCCTGTGCGTGGAGCGTGGTAATTGAAGAAGTAATGAATAATAATATGAAGATAAATTTAAACATATACTTTGTATTTGATTAAAGGTTTATGCTCCAAGGTTTCCACAAATCATTCATTTTACATACACTCATGCAGCCATGCAAACCCGCGCTGCATAATAATTTGGCGCTTACAATTCCCACCGTAACCCGACATTAAACTGCCGGAACGGTCCCGGGAAAATTCCCCGCGGAGCGCGGGATGCGATGTATAGATTGTCGAACATGTTCTTCACTGTCCCAAATACTTTTGCGTCGATCCACGGCAGCTCATAGTTAACTGAAAGGTCCCAGACGTTATATGCGTCGATCAAACCGACTTCGCCGTCGGCGGAACCTTCGACGGTGTTCGCGCGGTCGGTAAATTGATCTCCTTGGTAGAATCCGGTTACTCCGATATCGAATCCGGACGGATGCCGGTAGTTGACACCGACCGTGTACATATACTCCGGAGCATGCGGCAGCCGGTTTCCTTCGTATACCCCCGACGAGAACGATGCATCGGAAAGCGTGAGCGATCCTTCGACGATGAAGTTCGACGAATACCCAAACAGCACACCGAAGTCGATGCCGGCTGAAGTTTCAATACCCAGATGCTGCGTTTTGCCGGCATTGATCAGCCGTGTATCGATGCCGCCCGCTTCGGATGCGGGGATGATCTGGTTCTGGAAATCGAGATAGTAAGCAGTCACTTCACCGTAGAGCCACCGGAACGGAGAGGTGCGGATGCCGAGTTCGTAATTCCAGCTTTGTTCGGCGTCGAGCTCGCGGTTTTCAGCATCACCGTCGATCGCATCCTGAACGCGCGGGGGCGAGAAGCCGCGGTGCAGACCGGTGAAGAGCGTAATTGTTTCGTACGGTTTGTAGGTCAATCCGATACCAGGAATGACTTCGGTCGATTTTGTCGTACCTTCCCGGTGGATATCGGTTAACTGGCCGTCGACAACGCCTCGTCTGAAAACACGTGTGAAATTAAATTGTTCTATGCGCAAACCGGCCGTTACATCGATCGCTCCGTTCAATACAAAACGGTTTTTCACGAATCCGGATACCGCCTGTGTTGTACGCAGTTCATCTTCGGTAATCGTTCCGGATAATGCCGTCGGCGTCGTACCGTTGATGCGCAGAATGTGCATATCTTCAAAATGTATTCGCACGCCGAGATCGAGCTCGCCCGGAACACCTATAAAACGGTGCGTGATCTGCAGGCGGGGTTCGATGCCGTAGACGGTAAACTCACGGTTCCGGTTGCCGGTGCTGTTGCGCATATACAGAGCGCCACCGGGAATAGTGGTATCTCCGACGATGCGTTCATAGTTCCGTCCCCGGTCTTCGCGGTCGTAATCCTGACGCCGCCAGTTTCGTATTGCATTGTTTGCATAGACTGTTGTGGTTAGCAATAAATTCGACCCGAGAATTTGCTGATGTGTTGCCGACGCTGAATACCGCTGTACATCCATTTTATCATTTATTGCGGGATTTTGATACGGATCCGCATCGAACATTGGCTGCGTCAAACCGAGATACTTCGATTGCGACGTTTCATCATATAAATTGATCTTCACGCCGAGACGAGACGAAGTCGTTAAACCGAACGCGAACTGGGTGGTGAAGTCGTGAATGTTGAACGACGAATGCTCGCGGAAGCCGGTGCCTTGTTTATGCATGTACATGCCGTCGACGCCGACGTCGCCCCATGTACCGCCATATGAAAAGAGACCCGAATAATATTCGTTGTTTCCGCCCTGCAGGCGTGCAGAGAAGGTCGGTTGTCGTGGGGGCTGGCGGGTAATATAATTAATGACGCCACCGACCGTCTGCGGTCCGAACAGTATCGAACCGCTTCCTTTTAATATCTCTACCCGCTTCATCCGGTCGATAGGAGGATTATAATACAATTCCGGTTCACCGTACGGCGCCAGCGCTATCGGAATACCGTCTTCGAGCATTAACACTTTGCGTGATCGCGTCGGGTCGAGTCCACGCAGACCGATGTTCGGGCGGAGTCCCTGTCCCTCCTCATCGCGTACGTTCACTCCCGGGACATTGCGAAATACCTCATTCGCACTCGAAGGATTTACTGTTGAGAGTTTCGTTTCCGGTATTACAACTGCAGAACCGGGGACCCTCTGTATTTGTTCTATCCGTTCACCTATCAGTTCGATTACCGGTACTTCCAGCAGTTTTGGAAAGAGAGAAAATGTAACGGATACCGTATCTCCAGCCGTTACGACTATCCTTTTGATAGTACGCTCATATCCCAGGTACGAACTTATTACTGTATATGAACCCGGTAAAACTTCTTCAATGGTAAAGATTCCGTCGGTGTTCGTTGTGCTCCCTTTGAAAGTACCTTCGATAAGAACATTTGCGCCGATAAGTATGTCGCCGGTTTTGCTATCGACGACGGTTCCGGTTATTGTCCCTGTTTCGGTTGCGGTTAACGGATTTCCTACTACTATTATAACGATTAGAATGTATACTATATGTTTCAACGTTGTTCCTCCCTTATAAGCGATACTATGTTGCTGTCGATCACCGCTTTATAGACGGACACGAAACTGCGTGTATGCAGCTACCGCATCCGGGGTCTTCAAACGGTATTTGTGTATTGCATCGCGGACAATAACGCGCGAAAGGGTTGACAACAACGTAGTTGCATAACGGACATTCGCGTTTCTCTTGTTCACGTTTTATGGTTATTGATGTTGTTTCTTTTGTGTTCATTAATTGAGAATTTAGAATACAATAATCTTTAATGTATTGAAATTTTTTTAAGCTACTGATTTCACGGATTTTATTTTAGAATAATTATTCATAGTAATGATCTCACTTTTAAATTTGTACCAGCGGCTCTCCAGAGCCGCATAAGGCCGCGAAGCGGACTTTAAAAACATTGTGTCAGACGAGAACATCGTCGATACACTGCAAATCTTTTGAAGCCGTCCTTCGTCCGGCTACGCCGCTCTGGAGAGCGGCTCTTACATGTTGTCCTTTGGCGGCGGCGTTACAATAGTATCTGCGCGACGATACCGCCGACTAAAAATGCGCCGATCCATGTGCCGAACCATATTAACGCGCTTTGTTTTATACCCCGTTCTTTCAGCATGATCATCAGCGACGCGATGCAGGGAACAAATAACGTGATTGTAATCAATGCTACGGTTATCTGCATCGGGTCGAGCGCCATATCGTACAATCCCGCAGCACCGAAGTCGCGTCGTACCAAACCCATAACGAAAGCGGTCGCCGCTTCTTTCGGTAAATGCAGCCAACCGGTCGTAAACGGTGCCAATATATTTTGCCATACGGTCAGGATACCGGATAATTGCATGATGCCGACCGCAAGCGCACCGAAGAAGAACCACGGTGTGGCTTCCTTCATAAAGAAAAAGGATTTATTCCATGTTTTACGTATTATATTCTCGAATCGGGGTATGCGCATCGGCGGAAGATCGATGAGCAACGGCGTTGCTTCTCCGGGTATTAATCTGTTCAACAGCGTGCCGGTTACTATGAGCACCGTTAGAATTACAAATCCGTAAATCAGAAGTGCTTGCAATCCGGCTGAAGCAAGAAGCGTCGCAATAACGGCAATCTGCGCCGAGCAAGGAATTGTAAACTGTAAAATGGCGGTTGCAATTGTTTTTTCGCGTTCATTGCCGAGCAGTCGAGTCGTAATGGTTGCTGCCGTAACACATCCGAAACCAAGTATCAGCGGAATGACCGCTCTTCCGTTTAGCCCGAAATAACTGAGTGCACGGTCGGCAAGCGTCGCAAGACGCGGCAGATAACCGCTGTCCTCCATTAACGAGAGGGCAAGGTAAAATGCTGCGACGAGTGGTAGTAACAGAAACAGCAGATATGTCACGGTCATCGTTAATACGCCGAATTCACCGATGAGCAATACACCGAGCCAGCTCGTCTCGCTTACGAAACGGGTGACAATATCGCTGATCCAAACTTCCCAAACCTGTTTGCCGAGATAATCTTCCGTGAAGTCGACAAGATCCTGTGCAATTAACTTTCCGACAAAAAGATAGGTGAGATATAACATAATGAAAAAGAACGGTATACCCGTCCACGGGTTAATGGCCCATCTTCCGGCAAGCGTCGACATACGTGCCTTCGTCGTCCGTTCGGCGAGCACTTCGGCAATTATGCGATTGACCCTGTTGCGTCGTTTAATATAGAGATCATCCCGTTGATCGAGCGGCTCAACGCCGTGCACTTCCGATATGTGCGGATCGCCTTCGAGCACAAGTAGTGCTTCGGCTTCGCTTCCGGTTCTGTTTAATAGTTCGTGAAGTTTTCGGTGCAGTTCGGGATCCTGATTTCCTTTGCGTGCTTCGGAGAGGACATCTTCGAGTTCGCGAAATCCTTGCTTTTTTATTGCTACAGTCGGAATAACGGGAACACCCAATAATGATTGCAACCGGTCGATATCGATTGAGATGTTATGTTTTTTTGCTTCGTCCATGAAGTTCAGCGCAACGACCATCTTCTTACCCATATCTATAAGTTGAAGGGTAAGAAACAAGTCGCGTTCAAGATGCACCGAATCGACTATATTGATTATTATATCGCCCGGAATGATAACATCGCGGGCAACAATTTCCTCGTCACTAAACGACGATACACCGTAAATTCCCGGTGTATCGTATATATCGTACGTCCGGTAAATTCCTTTGGTTATTTCTATGGTGGTACCGGGGTAGTTTGAAACATCGGCGTATACGCCGGAAAAGTAATTGAAGAAAACAGACTTCCCGACGTTTGGATTTCCGGCAAGCACCAAGCGCTGGCGAGCGCCGGATTTATCCAGAAACTCGTGACCGATATGCGGATGGGTTTCGATGTGTGATTTATTGTTTACGATCGTAGAATTCTTCTGCTCATTCATCCTGTCACCGTTAATCGCTTCCTGTAGTTTCGGTCTGGAGCAATGAACTCATCTGCACCAATATTCTCGCCGTCAGCGCCGGACCGATCGCGATCTCCTGCCTGTTTTTTTGAATGATCAGTGTTCCGCCGGGAAGCCGGGTCATACAATAAATTTTTTCACCTTCGATAATACCGAACCTTATAAACTGGGCTTTGTAAATACCGGCGGGTATTGTTACCACCGTGACGTAGCTTCCGGCTTTAATTTTCGAGAGAGGGAGCGGATATTTTGTTGACATTCTTTATCTTGTAACTATGTTGATTGACATCTGTCACAAGTTCCGTACACTTGAAACGATGTTGTGTTTGGTTTAAAATTGTTCTTCTCGCACACTTCCGTGGCGAGTTTCTGAAATTTTTCGTTCGTAAACTCTATAATCTCGCCGCACGATAAACAAATTAAGTGATGATGGTGTGCGCGGCCATGAATTTTTTCATAACGGGATTGATTTTCACCGTATCTGAATTTTAGTACAAGACCGCTGTCAAGGAGCAATTCCAATGTATTATAAACGGTAGCGCGGGATACTTTTTTCCCGCTTTGTTTCAAGGAAATATATAATTCATCGGCATCGAAATGCCCCTCGCTTTCCATTACCGTATCCAGAATGATAAACCGTTCGGGGGTAATACGATAATTTTCTCTTTTGAGGTACTCCTCAAATGCTTCGCGTGCTGGTGTTTGTGTGCTCATTGTCCCTATATTTATTTGGATTAAGTCTAAATAAATATAGGAAGATTTTTACCATTTGTCAAGGTGTGGTGGTGAATTTTTTTGCACTGAGAAGGGTGGACACCACCTGTGTCTGGGGTTTGTGTGATGGCAGGTAGCGTCCACCTTAGTTGTTGTTTCCTGTATTGCAATTAAATAAAAAAGTGAGTTTATTGTAAAATATGATAATATCGAATATTAAACCCCGCCGGCTGCCTGCCGGCGGTACAATTGGTGTTGTCACACCTGCAAGCCCTCCGATTACAGATGAAGCACTGAATAACGGAATTACTTATCTTGAAAAACAAGGATTTAAGGTCAGGATAGGGGATGCTGTCAGAGCAAAACGCGGGTATCTCGCTGGCAGCGACGAGGATCGTGTTCGTGATCTGCACACAATGTTTTCCGACCCGGAAGTCGATGCTATTATTGCGGTCCGCGGAGGATACGGTTGTGCCCGTTTTCTCCATCTCATCGATTATGAACTTATAAAGCGAAATCCGAAGATATTTGTGGGATATAGTGATGTAACTGCAATGCACTGCGCAATATATAAACGTACCGGCTTAGTTACTTTTGCGGGACCGATGGTTGCGGCGGATTTCGGCGGGGAAATTGATCCCCAAACAGAATCGTATTTCTGGTCACTTATTATGGAGCCGACAACCGGCATCCGTTTGTGTTTCGATAATGTGCCCGGCGTTAAGTTCGGCGGTCGCCGTAATTTTACCGGTGTTTTACTTGGCGGAAATGTATCGGTGCTTTGCAGTTTGGTCGGCTCTCCGTATCTTCCGGATTTTAACGGAGCAATACTTGCGCTTGAGGAAATCGGCGAGGCGCCGTACCGCATCGACCGGATGTTAAATCAGTTAAAAATGCACGGTGTGTTTAAAAAGCTCTCGGGTATACTCCTCGGCCAATTTTCGGATTGTGTTCAGAACAACGATCGTCCTACATTAACGCTCGATGAAGTCTTCTGCGATTATTTTTCCACACTCGAATGCTCTGTTTTAAATAATATCCCTTTCGGTCACGAAAAACAAAAAATAACATTACCGATGGGCGTGTATATACGGTTTGAAGCGGATGAAAATTTATTGACCGTTGTCGAATCGCCCGTAGTATAATCATAGGTGCCTTATGCAAGCTGAGCCGTTTCTGCAATATCGATCGGAATTTCCCATATTAAAAAATAAGAACTACCTCATATCCAATTCCCTGGGCGCAATGCCGAAATCCGTCTACGATCGAATGCACGACTATGCGAAAATATGGGATACAAAAGGGGTGACGGCATGGGATGAGGAATGGTGGAAAATGGCAATTACAACCGGTGATGTTATCGCACCTGTTATCGGCGCAGGTGCGGGTGAGATATCGATGCATCCGAATATCACAACTATACAGGCGATCATACTTTCTTGTTTTGAAGATGAGAAGGTTCGAAAAGAACGAAAGAAAATTGTTTCCGAGTCGTTGAACTTTCCCTCAGTGATATATATTACCCGTGCGTGGGCGAACTCACGCGGTTGCACGCTGCAACTTGTCCCTTCGGATGACGGCATACACATCGATACGGAACGTATGATAGATGCAATTGACGAAGATACTTTTCTTGTTTCTATGTCGCATATCCTATTTAAGAGTGCATACGTTCAGGATGCAAAAGCAATCATCGAGAAAGCGCATTCAGTCGGTGCGTACGTTATGCTCGATGCGTATCAATCCGTCGGTGTGTATCCGGTGGATGTTAAAGCGCTGCGCGTCGATTTTCTGGCGGCAGGTGTGTTGAAATGGCTGTGCGGTGGACCGGGCGGATGTTTTTTATATGTGCGGCAGGATTTACGCACCCGTCTTACTCCGGGATTTACCGGCTGGTTTGCACATCAGCGGCCGTTCGATTTCGATACCGGTGAGATGGAATATCGCATCGATGCGTACCGGTTTCTGAACGGAACACCATCCATACCGGCGTTGTACGCGGTAACCGAAGGCCCGAAGATTATACAGGAGATCGGTGTGGAAGCGATACGGGGAAAATCGCTGAAGCTGACGAAATTATTAATTGAACGTGCAGATCGTTATAATTTTGCCGTAAAATCGCCGTGCGACGAACAATGCAGGGGAGGTACCGTCACGTTAGATGTGCCGCATGGGTATGAAGTTGCCCGCGAGCTGATCGACCGGAATATTGTTGTCGATTACCGGAAAGGCGCCGGCATACGCATTGCCCCGCATTTTTATAATACCGGTGAAGAGGTAATTGCCGCCGTGGATGCGATCGACGATGTTCTCAAAAACGGTGATTACAAAAAACATACGGTTACTCGATCTGTCGTAACATGATGCATTTACCTCACTTCATTATTTCCTTTTGGTTTTTTAAATATAAAAACTTACATTTTATAAAAGTAAAAATTAACAATGTAATAAATCTATGCTATTTTTTCGGTTAAAGTATTTCTTAGTTTTTTGTATTCCTCTTGTCCTGCTCGGACAGACAAATCCCGAGCCCTTCGATTTATCTCAGGGCGACTATGTTTTTACGACCTGGAATGCCGCCGAGCCGGCCGGCACCTATCCGCCGAATATGATATTTCACCGGGGACCGGGACAGGATCCCGGACTGACAGATGAGCCGGATGAAGATTATACCGATGCATATAATATTCCGTCGGGTAGTACACGCATAAATGGTCTTGGGACCGATGGATTTTCATGGTTGAATCTTACTTCAAATGGCGATCTTGGCGCCGCCGTTTTGGCTTTAAACACTGTTGAGTTAGACAATATTGTTGTCTCATGGACAGGAGGAACGGTGCAAACCGGAGCCCGGCCATATAGAATTCGCTTACAATATCGTGTTGGTGAGAGCGGTAATTTTGTTGATGTGCCAGGTCCTATCGATTATATTGCCAGTGCATCTTCAGGAGATTCACAGGATTTTGGACCAATACTTCTCCCATCTGAAGTAAATAATAAAAACATCGTTCAACTTCGCTGGAAATATTTCCAAGAGGGTTCCGGTACAGGGACGAGACCGCGACTTCGCGTCGGCAACATCCTTGTCCAAACTACGGACGATCCCGGCAGCGGTACCGGTGAAGCTGCTTTATCCGAAGAAATAATTCAAGGCGGTAGATTGCACGATCTCGAGTTTACCATAGCCGGAACCGTTGAAGGAGTAGTGCTCACAAATATTGATATCGTATTCCCTGAATGGGTTGAAAATGTTTCACCGGCAAATGTAGCACTTTCTCAGGCCGATGGGGAAGTCGTCATTGATAATAGTAATTTAATGATTAGCGATGTTGAGATTACCGGCGTCGATAATCTTATAATTACCGTGAGTGATCTTGCAATTCCGGATATAACCGGTGAATTTGAATTTACGGTGAAGACCGGCGCAGCCAGCTCTAATACGATAGAAATTGCTCAATCGCCGTCGATGTTGATCTGGGGAACGCCGGTAGCCATTGCGGAGGCGTCCGAAAACGATCATCAGGGCGTGTCGGTCCATCTTGGTGAATGGATAACGATAAAAGGTATTATAACAGTTGCGGATCAGTTTAAGACCGGTGGCGGTACAAGCGGTCCATCATATCTTCAGGATGATACCGGCGGTTTTGCCGTGTTTTCTCCGTCGTCGGTTTCGAATCAGGTTGAAATCGGAGACGATGTTACGCTGCTTGGGAAAGTTACTCAGTTTAACGGATTGAACCAGCTCGATCAAAGCACAAGAATCGTTGAACATCACGGCGGCAATAACGTTATTGAACCGGAGGTTGTTACATTATTCGACATCGAAACAGATGGAGAGGGCGGCGTTGAAAAGTATGAAGGGATGCTGGTACGGGTAAATAATGTCACGGTCGATGCGAGCTTTTGGAATGTTGAAGGTCCGGGAACGAATTACATACTCAATGATGGAACGGCAGAGCTTGAAATTCGTATCAATCACGCCGTTGATTTTGTCGGCGAACCGGCGCCGTCCGGATTGTTCGATGTAGTAGGAGTGATCAGTCAGTTTAGTCAGCAATTGCCGCACACTAACGACTATCAATTACTCCCGAGATTTTCGGTGGATATTATTGATCTCACAACCGCGCCGCCGATTATTTCGCTGCCGCCGTATGAGTCGTCTGCAACCGATTCATCGATCACCTTCTCGTGGATAACCGAAAGCGAGAGTATAGCCGAAGTGAGATACGGTCTTACAGAAACATATGAATTAGGCAAGCAGACGGCCGACGGATTACGCGACGAACATACCGTAACGGTTTCCGGACTTGCTCCTGCAACCATTTATAACGTTCAGCTTCGGTCAATAGCCGGCAGCGATACGGTTAAATCTCCCAATTACATCGTAACCACCCGTTCATCCGATGCATCGACTCAACAGATGAATGTGTATTTTAATCAATCAGTGGATCATTCGCTTGCGGCATTCGAAGAAGCGGTACAGAACAGGGATTTTCGCTGGCATTACTGGCAGCGGATCAGGGAGGCAAATCATTCGGTTGATCTCGCGTTTTATAGTATAAGCGG
>PWTU01000119.1 GCA_003562775.1 Ignavibacteriales bacterium | reverse complement strand
TTTAATCAAAATTTCCACAATGAATGTATTAGTTTTATCTCTGACAACAACATCGCTTTTCGAATCGTAGATAGCGCTCAGGCGGTCGCGGATATTTTCCAGTCCAAGGCGATTGCCGGTGCCTATCGGACGATCGGGATCGACGGGATTTTCGACTGCAATATGTAATGATTTTTTTCCGCATTCCGCTTTTATTGTCACCGTTCCTCCCTCTATGATATGCGCAATTCCATGTTTCACTGCGTTTTCGACAAGCGGCTGTAAAATCAACGGTGGTACGGTTCTCGACAGGCATGTTTCGTCAACCTGAATGTCGGTGATGAGCCGCTTCCCGAAACGAATTTTTTCAATATCGAGATAGTAGGAGGTAAGTTCAATCTCTTCTTTCAAGGTAACGAATTCTTTTTTGCCTGCATCGAGACTTTTCCTGAAAAATTCCGCAAGCAGCTCTGTCATGCGGCGCGCTGCTTTCGGATCGGTCGCGGTTAGTGCGCTGATGGAATTCAGACTGTTGAATAAGAAATGAGGATTTATCTGGGAGCGAAGCGCCTTCAATTCGGCTTCGCGGGCAAGTGCGTGCAACTCGATCAACCGGCGCTGTGTCGCCTGCGCCTCATCGTATACTATTGCAAGATAATGACCGGCGCCGGATAATAAATATAAGGTAAAGCCGAGAATGAAAAACAGGCGCGGTTCTATTACATCAAATGATGCTATACTCGCAGCGTTAAATGATCGCTCAAGCAATGCCGACCATTCGATGCCAAGCAGAAGCCAAAATGAACTGTTTACGAGTGCAGCGATACTGAATATTAAAAATACTTTCACTACACCGGACTTTTTGATCGGGAAAAATTTGCACAGATACCAGGCGGAGAGGCACACTAATCCATAGAAATGGAACAACGGCAATGTATAGATTAATGAAAAAACCCAGTCCGAAGTGAGCGGATGAGCGATAAACGAAGCAAACAGCAGACCGAAGATAGTCCATACAATCAGGTACGCAGCGAGTATTTTTTTATGGATGAATACCGGATGCATTGTTTCTTATATTGTCAGGTGTAATCTTTTTTCAATTTGTAATTTCTACTCCGCCCATAATAGCATAACCCCGGACAATGAGTTTCTTCGCATTTTGTTCCTGCGACGATCTTGTATCGTCCTCGATGCCGCCGAGAATCGGATAAGCGTCGATTTCGATCTTCCAGTTTTTCGGAACGGTAATTTCGATTCCTCCCCAGAATGCGAACACATTAATTATAGCCGCGTCTCCGCTGATTTCCGCTTCGCTCAAATCGATCTCTACTCCCCCCATAATTGCGGAAAACTCGCCTCCCCGGAATGTAGTAGAGTTGTTTTTCCGACTGATGCCACCCATAAACGCAAAAGAGTTAATAAACGATTCCGAATCTTCGGATTCTTCCAAAGTCATTGTTCTTGATTGTTTCGATGATATTGAGCTCCATATAAGCGCGATACCGAGACCGATGAGTACCAGTACTATAAAATCGCCGAAAGAAAAACCGAAAGCAACATAATTAAGCCGGTCGAGCAACAGCATTGTACCGCCTCCCGTCAGGACAAGTCCGAAAAATCTTCCGGGAATACTCCGTGATTGAAATAGTTTCATCAGTCCGAATACCACGAGTATGGCAGGCCATAACCGGAGTATTTCACCAGCTTCGAGTATATCGAGCCGGTCTAATGAGAAAATTATGCCGAGCCCCAGTATTAATAATCCCATTACCATTTGAGACGTGATAAAAGTTGATCGTGATTGTGCCATTATAATTATTCCTTTGCAGTTCTATAGTTTCGATTGGAATCGATTGCTTTCCATATATGACCGATTCCCCATGCAATGATCAACAGCGGCCAGGTGTCGCTGAAACCGTATCCCCCGATATGATGATATGAAATGTAAAACCACACTCCCAGAAAAATCCACCAGGCTCCTTCCCGGTAATCTTTACGGCGCTGTGCTTTAATGATCTGTACACTGCCCCCGAGCACCGCAACGAGTGCGAGTATATCGAATATCGAAAAATAGACGATATGTGCGCGGTCGATAAAGATTAACGCCCCGACGAGTATCAATAATAAACCGGCGAAAATCCTGCTGTCAAATCTGCGTATGTTTTGTTCTTTCATTGATTTTTCTCCATTTGATTTTATAATCTGCTATAATTATACGATATATGCAAGGAAAATTCTTCAAATTTTCGGTGGATGGTGGTTTCTGCCCGATGAATGGTGAAATTGGCATTCGGTTGTTCATAAATGAGTTTGAATAAAAGCCACATATTATTATATTTATATTTACTGTATTTCTACTCACGATATAAAAAAGTAGTGGAGAGAGCTATGTTTTATTCTATTGGGAACCTGCTAAATTATTGTTTTATACTACTATTTCTTCTTATAATTTTATTTTATCCTGTCAATCTGACCGCCTCTTCCCCGCAGAGCGACGAGTATCTTGAACGCGCCCGGTCAATTCTCAAAGAAGTTCCCCTGATCGACGGTCATAACGATGTTCCGATGCAATACCGCGCACGTGTCAATAATAATCTCGATAAGCTCGATTTTGCAGGCGATCTGTCCGGGTTAACTCCGCCAATGCATACCGATATTCCACGGTTGCGAAAGGGATTGCTCGGTGCACAATTCTGGTCGGTGTACGTTTCGGTGAATTACAAAGGAGCAGATGCCGTTCAGGCGACAAAGGAACAGATAGATTTTGTGTATCTGTTAAATGAACGATATCCCGATACGTTTTCACTTGCTTTGACCTCCGATGACGTAGAACGTATCTTTGCCGAAGGAAAGATCGCCTCGCTGATCGGTATGGAGGGTGGACATTCTATAAATAACTCTCTTCCTGTCCTGCGGCAATTTTATGAACTCGGTGCACGGTATATGACGATTACACATTGGAGAAATACCGATTGGGGTGATTCGGCAACCGACGATCCGGTGCATAATGGCCTGACGGAATTCGGTAAAGAGGTCATTCGTGAAATGAACCGCTTGGGAATGCTCGTCGATCTCTCACATGTCGCTCCGAAAACTATGCACGATGCACTCGATGTCACCGAAGCACCGGTTATTTTTTCACATTCGTCGGTGTACGAAGTCACACCGCACGTTCGCAACGTTCCCGACGATGTTCTGAAGCGATTACCCGAAAACGGCGGCGTAGTGATGGTTACCTTTGTACCGTCGTTTATATCTGAGGAAGTGCGCATATACAGTGAAAAACTGGACCGGGAACGGGATCGTTTGATACGGGAACATCGTGAAAATGAGGAATTGATACGGGCAAAAATTTCCGAATGGAGAAAGCAAAATCCCGCACTCCGATCGACTCTTGAACAGGTTGCCGATCATATCGATTACATCCGCGATCTAATCGGGGTGGAACATATCGGTATAGGATCTGATTATGACGGTATTACCATGACGCCGAAGGGACTCGAAGACGTGTCTAAGTTTCCTAATCTTTTTGCCGAATTACTCCGGCGCGGATATTCGGAAGATGA
>PWTU01000250.1 GCA_003562775.1 Ignavibacteriales bacterium | reverse complement strand
GGTGATGAATCGATAATCTTTTTTAATTCTGCAATGCGGAGAGGAAGTACATCTTTCTTGAGACGGGATAAATCATCGAGGACTTTCTCAAAATATGTATTCTTCTCAGCAGGAGAGATATTTTCCAAATTCTCTTCGACACGGAGCTTACGGAAAGTATCTATGAGTTCAGAGAATTTTTGGATTTTGGATTTCATATTAGTTTTTCGCAAATATTAAATTTAATGAAACGAATAACACGGATCATTTTTTTTTATCCCGTACCAGAATATGCATTTTTTAATAAATCTAATAAGAATTCTTCGTGTTGTTTAATTTCTCCTTTAGATAGTTTTATCCTATATCTATTATATCGTTTATCGTAATCCATAACATCCAATCCGATTTCCTCCATCTTGTTATCCATTTCATCAGATCGCGGATGTCTGATTTCCATTCTTAGACTATTCTTTTTCGGCTTTAATACCACAAAATTATTAGGTTTATCATTCTTTGCCAAACCTATATAAAATTTATTATATTTCAACTCTAATGTATCATCAAATGTTTTAATTATATTGAGTATATCGTCTGCCATACTTACTGTTTCTTTTGTTCCTCTTTGCTCCCAATATGATCTATCTGCCACTTCATATACTTCCTCATCCTCATCGACAAGTCCGAGACGCATCTCATCAAGTACAGTTGTAAATAATAAAGAGATCGTATTACCAACTTTAATAGCATTCATTTGAATTGCCATAATTGGGATGTATCCATTAAACAGACTAACAACATTTAAAAACCTACTTGTAATATCTTCTGCAATTATCACCGCCGTATGATCGTACTGCGGATATCGTTTCCTCTCAATATCCCAATATTCTAATGTTCTAATAATATGCTTTTCATCAGTTTGACCTAGTTGAATCTCAATTTCATATCTATGATCAGATTCGGGGTCTTGCAATAGAAGATCAAGTCTCCCCGCTTTGGGCTGTATTCTTTCTTTATCCTTTAATACTAAATCTCCTAATCCTAAAATCGCGGGATCATCTGCAATTCTGTCCTGTACCCATTTTTCATTTAAAAAGGGATGATCTTTTAAAGATAATTTCTCGTGTTTTGAATATTGTATTTCGCTCATAGTTATGCCTCTTTTGATTAATACCATCATATGAAACAATAAAAATAATCCCAACCACCCACTCATATTCGGGTAATCGGGATTGCGTACATGTTAACCCAGTACGGACAAGTGGTTTTATTATTTACCATATTATTATTGTCCCATCCCCTCTGAGTCAATACTTTCCCTCAATCAAAATTTTTGACAGTCTTTTAAATATACAGAATTTAACGAGGAAATCAAGAAACTCGTTAAAATTTTCAACACATCGTCCATACATGTGTTTTATAGTATTAGTCAAAATTATTAGCCAATCTTCTCAAATAGAATTTTGGCTTAAATTTCATTATATTTTAACATTCATTTATTCTGAACACAATACTTCTATGCACAACACAATTCAAAAAATAATCAATTCACACCCGGTAGTTACCGACGGGGCGTGGGGTACTCAATTACAGGCACAGGGACTTACACAGGGTGATTGTCCCGACGCATGGAATCTGACCCATCCGGATCGTGTGGAAAAAGTGGCGAAATCGTACGTTGACGCCGGAAGCAGGGTCATTCTGACAAATACGTTCGGAGCGAACAGCGTCCTGCTGGAAAAGCATGGATTAAAAGGTAAATCTCTCGAAATTAATAAAACCGGTGCAGCTATATCCAAAAAAGCAGCCGGTGAAAATGTTACTGTGTTCGGCTCAATCGGACCGAGCGGTAAAATGCTGCTTACCGGAGAAGTCACCGCAGAACAACTTCGGGATGCATTTTCAGAACAAGCAGCAGGTCTGGCGGAAGGCGGCGTAGATGCAATTATAATCGAAACGATGGCTGATCTCGAAGAGGCAAAACTGGCTCTTGCTTCTGCGCAAGAAACCCGGCTTCCCGTATTTGTGTCGATGGTATTCGATTCGGGTAAAGATAAAGACCGAACGCTTATGGGCATCACCATAGAGGAAGCAGCGGCGGCGCTCGAGGATGCTGGGGCTGAAGGTATCGGCGCAAATTGCGGATCCGGAATAGAATCATATATCCCGGTAACGCGTAAACTTCGCGCAGCTACAAAACTACCGGTGTGGATCAAACCCAATGCCGGGATGCCGGAGATTATCGACGGTACTATCCGTTATAATATTTCACCGGAAACATTCGCCGGCCATGCGCGAACTATCATAAACGAGGGAGCGGACTTTATCGGCGGGTGCTGCGGTTCAAATCCGGAATTCATTCGTGCGATGAGAGCATTACTCGAAAAATCATAATTATCACACGGATCGATGCGTCTCAAGTTAATTAGTTGTGAAGTTTTTTATCGCGAAATGTGTTATGCAATATCACGATCGCCGCACCAGGTCGATGTAGAATTCATGCCGAAAGGATTACACGACATCAAAAATTCATTGATGCGTGCCCGTCTGCAGGAACGAATCGATCTAACCGACACATCGATGTACGACGCTATTTTATTCGGCTACGGCTTGTGTAATAACGGAATTGACGGGCTGACTGCCGCACACATTCCTCTGGTCATTCCCCGGGCGCACGATTGCATCACGATCTTTCTCGGCAGCAAAGAGCGGTATCTATCATACTTCACCGATAATCCCGGCGTTTATTTCAAAACATCGGGCTGGATTGAACGGGGAACGCCGGGAAAGGAATTCGATCAGTTGTCGATTCAACAAAAAACCGGTCTCGAACTGAGCCGCGCCGATCTGATAAAAAAATACGGCGAAGAAAACGGACACTATCTGTTTGAAGAACTGACAAAGTATAAAGACCGCTACAACACATTCACCTATATCGAGATGGGGATTGAACCCGATGATCGCTTCGAAAAACAGACCCGTGACGATGCCGAAAAAGCGGGTTGGGGATTCCAGAAAGTCAAAGGAGATATGTCTCTCATTCACCGTCTCGTCAATGGAGAATGGAACAATGACGAATTCCTCGTAGTGAAACCCGGTTACCGCGTCGCTGCAAATTTTAAAGATAACGTTATCGAAGCCGAGCCGTGCGACTCTTCCGGATAGTAATAATTTCAACGGTCATATAATTATGTCCAACCGGCATACAATACATCTAAAACCGGTCAACAAAGTTCTCGAGGTTGATCACGGGACACCGCTGCAGGATGTTCTTTTTGTACACGGTGTGGAATTCCCCTGCGGCGGAAAGAAACGATGTACCGGCTGTAAAATAAAAGTGCTGCGCGGTTCGTTCCCGGTTACATCCGAACAGGAGGAATTGCTGTCGGAGAAAGAATTGAAAGCGGGATGGCGGCTTGCATGCTGCGGGAATGTGATCGACGATCTCGATATCGAGCTTGCACAATGGGAAGCATCGGTGCTTACCGATAACTCTTCGTTCCCGTTTAAACCGAAAGCGGGGTACGGCATAGCGGTCGATATCGGGACGACAACCATTGTCGCGCAGTTAT
>PWTU01000280.1 GCA_003562775.1 Ignavibacteriales bacterium | reverse complement strand
CCGCCGGTACACCAATATAATCGGTCATTGCACCATACGCTGCTCCTTCAACCAGTAATCCGACACCGCGTGCAGCGACATCGACCGTAGGTGCATCTGTTGAACCATGGACCACGATAAACTGAACTTCATCTGCCTCGGTGGATTCTTCCTGTGCATTATCCTTTAAGAATAAAGTGAAGTTGATATCCAGCTCATCGGGATTGGGTGCAAAATCAACTGTATCGAGAACACCGTTGGCAATGGCAATATAAGTTCCGCCTTCAGCAAGCGTAACCGGGAATGTCCCGACTGCTTCTTCGCCTCCTTCGGGTTTGATATCGATTGTTAACTCAACACCCGGAGGAAAATTGATAAATGGAGTTGCTTCGCGGAAACCAAAGCCGGAGAGTAAAATGTCGTCATTCACGTACACATCGACAGCCGCCGCTGCAGGGTCTGCTGCGTTATGTATGATCTGGAGACGTGCCGGCGATAGTATTGACCACATATCGTTTACAATTGTATGATCGGTGATCGTGACGTCACGATTCGGATCACCCGGCCATTCACCGTTATCCCAGCTTGGTTGGTCATTTATTACGCGGAAGTATTTATATTGATAATCCCCTTCTTCCAGACCAAGTGTAAGGGTATAGACCATAGAGTCCGACTCGCTTGGTTCCATTTTCAGTGAGGGATCGGTACCGGGCTGCGGCCAGCCGGCTAAAGAACCGCTCATATAAATATCATCTGTTTCCGGGTTAAATGCGTCCGCATAACTCATATCGACATTAAAGGTAACGTTATAGAATAACTCGAAGTCATTCCAGTTCCGGGCGGTGATGAAGTCACCTTCGGACCGTGAATTCAGTATACCCGAAATGTTTAAGTTTGCGTGTGGTATGGGGTCATTTATGTAATCTACCCCGAAGAATGTCGTCCGGAAGAGACCATCGAGAGTACCATCGGTGATTGTGTACACCTGACCGTTTGAAAAGGTACCGGAGTCAACGAAGGAGACATTCTCAAGTCTTACGAGCATTGACTGGTAATCCATGAAATCATCACGAAACTCTTCCATCGTAAGTACGACGGGAATTACTTCATTATCGGATGATGTTGCGTCGCCGGGATCCTCAACAGGTACAAACTGAACCATATTACCGAATACACTGACTGTTCCCGTCAATCCTGTGATACCATCATATATATCAAATGCGGTGGTTATAATGCCGGCATTATCGTCTATTAAGATACCCGCGGTTGTATCCTGAATAAATTTATTATTCCTGAAACTCTGTTGGAAGGTTAGTATCGCCTCTCTGGTGAGGTGATAGACCGTTCCGTCTCTTCGTCCCGCCCGTAATTCTGCGACCGTAGAGACATCGACAAATGCCGGAAGCTCGATGACTGTTCCGTCTGCAATCACTGCGATCAGTCCGAACGCCTCGCCATCCGGGTTATCTTCCGGTGATAAAAATCCCGAAGCCAATACAGTAGCGGCTCCACCCGCAAGATTACTTAAATTAGTCACAAAAGATGCTACCGGAACTTCACCGCCTGCCGGAATAATATCGAGTATATACCTGTCGGCCGGCACACCGATATAATCGGTAATCGCACCGTATGCTGCATCTTCAACGAGTGTTGCAACACCGCGTGCCGCTACATCAACGGCGGGAGCATCTGTCGACCCGTGAACGACGATGAATTGTACTTCATTCGGATCGGTCGATTCTTCCTGCGCACTGTCTTTTAAAAATAACGTGAATTCTATGTCTAACTCATCGGGATTCGGAGCAAAACCATCCGCATCGAGGACACCGTTTGCAATTGCAATGTACGTCCCGCCGTCTACAAGCGTTACGGGAAACACACCGACTGCTTCGGCTCCGCCTGCCGGCATGACTTCAATTGTCAGCTCAACTTCAGCCGGAACATCGATGAATGGTGTTGCCTGGCGAAAACCAAAATCCGTGAGCAGCTGGTCACCGTTGACATATATATCAACCAAAGCAGCGGCCGGATCGGCGGCATTATGGATAACCTGCAAGCGTGCGCCCGGTGTCGTAGAATAGATCGCAGCGATCCATAAATCGGCATCTAAATCCCAGGAGAATGTAGGATTTAGCTGTGTTGAGAAGTCATTAAATGAACCGTCGTCGAATCTTTCCCACGCTCTGTGTGCACCGTTTCCTTCGCCATCCTCATCGGCATAAACGGCAAAGGTATCATCGGTGGTCTCTGCCCATTCGAAACCGATAAACAGACTGGCTGTTTCAAAATCAGAGCCTGAAAGTTGAACAGGTTCATCAAATTCTACATAATTACCATCCGTACCAACGGTGATCAAATCCGTTGTAATTTCTTTCGATGCAAGAACTTCTCCCGGACTTCCGTCGGATTCTACTTCCCGCACCACGATATTCATGATGTCGGGATCTCCGACGATACTCATATAACCGAAAAATAACTTTGCACCGAGAAGGTGGATGTCATTGTCAAAATCAAACCGCTGATATTTACCGATATCGCCGTACTCATTCGTGCCGGCGATGTATCCCGCGCCGAATGGATTTTCATGCAGAACCGGTGTATCACCGTAAAAAAGTGTATCAGCTTGTTGAGTGTACGTGGTATTTCCTGCCAACAACAACAAGCACACCACCGCCAGGGGAAAAATACCAATGTGCCTCATAGTACCTCCTTTTATTTTTATTTGTAACGATGTGAATTGAAATCAGATAGTGAAAAATCACAATATAGAATTGTCCGTCAAAACTGTCTTCCACCAAATTTGTAGAATACCTTAAAAATACAATATATCCCACGCAGAATCAAGTGCAGGAAATTATCAATTTGTTAACAAACTGTTGGATCATCAACTGCTTTGGTTTTTCACTTCCTTTTTTATCCGCTGTATATGTCCGCGGCCAAGTGCTTTTACTTCACAGCCTAGTTCAAAATACCTTCGGATGGCATCATCCGTAAGAATGCCGAAGCAATCTATGATGGCAATCGGTTGACCCGCCCATTTCACGATATCGTCGGGATTTAGCTGAAGGTATTGTTCGTGCGGGACTGCAAGTATCATTGCTTCGACACCTTTGAGTGCCGCCGGAAGATCTTTCTGAACCTTAATTTCCTGCAGGTTTTCCTGGTTACGGAAGAAGCGGCTCCAAGAATGTCCGGGTGCCGGATAAACATCCTGATTCTCGAGTTCGTACCAATGCTCAACATAAGGGTCATGCACGTGCATTTCGGCACCCATTTCGGTAAGTCTCCTCATAACTAACTCGCTGCCGCTATAGCGAGTGTCGCCCACATCCTGACGATAGCTGGCGCCGCACAGCAGTACATCGGAGCCCGCAATGTAGCGCGACATGTTCCGCAGTGCGTCGCGGACCAGTTGAGCAACGTGCAGGGCACGGGTATCGTTGATATCAATTGCGTTCGGCGTTATTTTAAAGATCTCATCGCCGTCTTCAAAACCAAGAATATGCCTGTATGCCCAGTAACCCAAACCGCCATCCTTTGGCAGACAGTAGCCACCGATACCTGGTCCGGG
>PWTU01000148.1 GCA_003562775.1 Ignavibacteriales bacterium | reverse complement strand
GAGCATCGGTTCCGTTTACAATGATAGCGCCGGAATCGAGCAGACTTCTCCAGGCGTATGCACCGGTTCGCGCCCTATCAGGACCGATGCGCTGTTCTACCCACGGACCATCGGACGTACAGTGCACTCCCTGCATCGATGCGACGACTCCGAGTTCACCGAATCGCGGTATGTCTTCCGGATGTAAGTGCTGTGCATGTTCTATGCGCCATCGTAGATCTGTATCTTCGGGGTGTTCGCTGAATATTTGTTCGTATATGTTGAGTGTTTCCCGGTTCCCGCGGTCTCCTATTGCGTGCGTACATAATTGATATCCGTGTTCAATCGCAAGACGGGCGGTCTCTTCAATATATTCAAGCGGCGTGGTATTGAATCCCGATGCGGTCGGAAGGTCTGAATATGGTTCAAGAAGCCAGGCGCCATGTGTGCCGAGCGCTCCGTCAATTGCCCGTTTAATGGCGCGGACGGTCAGGAATTTATTATCTTCGACGGTCATCCGGTAATCGCCAATTCGTGCAGCAAGTTTTTCGTTCGGTTCGCGTATCATAACCCAGAGCCGCACTCCCAGATTCCCTTCGTCCGCTCTTTTTCTCAGTACATCGATTGTCTCGAAAGATGAACCCGCATCCTGAAAACTGGTGATGCCTTTTGAAACGACTTCCTCGATTGCCCGGTCGATTTGTTCATCGATATCGGGATCCCAGAGATCCATCACAGGAGAGAGAAGTCCGGCGGCGGTTTGTCTGAAAGCGCCGGTAGGATTCCCGTCGTTGTCGCGAACGATTTCTCCTCCACGGGGATCGGGAGTTTCGGCCATGATTCCCGCCATCTCCATTGCTTTTGCGTTTGCATACGTCATGTGACCGCTTGCGTGTGTGAGTATAACCGGATTATCGGGAGATACCTCGCTCAGCGAATGATGAACGGGAAGCCCCTGAACGTTTGGCATCGGAGTGACATCCCATTTTTCCTGATGCCAGCCGCGTCCCCTGATCAATTCGCCCGGCTCTGTGTCCTGCACCGCCGCTTCGACCATTCCGATTATTTCATCCCAGTTCCGGACATCCAATAAATTAAGCTGCATCATGGCGTTGCCAATGCCGAGAAAATGTCCGTGACCTTCGATAAAACCCGGAACGGCAAGTTTTCCTTCCAGATCGATGATATCAGTGTTTCTTCCAATGAATTCCCGTATCTCTTCGTTCGATCCAATGGCAAGCACTCTGTCGTTTTTAACCGCCACTGCCTGCACCTCTGGGAATTCATCGTCCATTGTAACGATTTTTCCGTTTATCAGAATGAGGTCAGCGATATCCGAAGGTCTGCAACCTCCGATTATTAAAAGAAGGGGAAAAAGGAATAATATGGTTCTCATGGTATATTTCCTCTGGTCTCAATAGGACAGATATTTAGTTATATAATGCAAATGGTTATTATAATGAATTGATTCATTACATTCAATCCTTTATTAAACCAAACATTCCGGTTAATTGTTGGTAAATAATATAGAGAAAATCAGATATAATGTGTATATTATATGTTTACCTATAATGAGTCTAATTCATGATCGTACAGCAGAATAATACGGATAAACAAACCCCGCAGGTGGGTGGTCAGGCGGTTATCGAAGGTGTGATGATGCGGTCGCCGAACCGCGTCGCAACGGCGGTGCGCAGGAAAGACGGATCTATAACGCTTCGGGAAGAGGAGAAAATTCCGTTTACGGTACGGCATCCCTTCTGGAATATACCGATTGTGCGTGGTTTTGCAGCACTTGTCGAGATGATGTCCATCGGTATCCGTACCTTAAATTTCTCGGCTGATATTGCAATGGAAGATGAGGAAGAAGAGCGGCGAAAGAAAGCCGAAGCCGAAGGGAAACCGTTGAAAGCAAAGCGCCGGAAATCAAACGGGGCGTCTGCAGTGGGAACGGCGTTCACGCTTCTCATTGCGTTCGGAATAGCGCTGCTTTTATTTTTTGTGACGCCGTTGTATGCAGCAACGGCATTATTCGACGTTGAACAAAACGCTCTCGGATTCAATCTCGTCTCGGGAGGAATTCGCATCGTCATATTGCTCGGATACCTCTATATTATTTCCCGCTTAAAGGATGTGCAGCGGTTGTTCCGGTATCACGGCGCCGAACATAAAGCGGTTTTCGCTTTTGAAAAGGGGCTCGATCTCAACGTGGAGAATACAAGAATACAAAGCCGCTTTCACCCGCGCTGCGGAACAAGTTTCGTACTGCAGGTTGCTTTGATGGCTATTCTCTGTTTTGCGATTCTCGACTGGCTTCTTATCCTTGCGTATGGTGAAATAACGTTGCTCATGCGGATCGGAACACATATACCGTTGATACCGCTGGTTGCTGGTGTATCGTATGAGGGGTTGAAGCTCTCGGCGCGCTACAGCGGGTCTACGGTCGGGAAAGCGCTTGTTGCGCCGGGATTGTGGCTGCAGCGTATTACAACACGGGAACCGGACGATAGCCAGATCGAAGTTGCGCTTGCAGCACTGAGGGCGGCGCTTAAGCAACCGGATGAAAAATCCGGAGAGAAAAAATTAGAGGAGGCGGTTGCATAATGTTTGAACGGTTAAAACAAATACAGCATCGGTTCGATGAAGTGACGGAGCTTCTCAGCTCGCCCGATATCGTTAACGACCAGCAACGATACAAATCGCTCACGAAAGAGCACAGCGATCTCCAGGAAATTGTAGATGTATACAAAAAATATCAACGTGTAGTGAAGGATATCGATGCCAATAAAGAGCTTCTGCAGTCGGAGTCGGATAAAGAGATGATCGCGATGGTTGAAGAAGAGCTTGAGGGATTGCACAAACAAAAAGATCGTCTTGAAGAGGAGTTGAAGCTGTTGCTGATGCCGAAGGATCCCGATGATTCAAAGGATGCGATACTCGAAATACGGGCGGGAACCGGCGGTGAGGAGGCGGCGTTGTTTGCTGCGGATCTTTTCAGGATGTATACCCGTTTTGCCGAACGAAAAGGATGGAAAGTAGAATTGGTCGATGAGAATCCGACCGGTAAAGGCGGATTCAAAGAGGTGATTGTTTCGATTAAAGGAAAAGATGTATACGGTACGTTAAAGTACGAAAGCGGAGTGCACCGCGTGCAGCGGGTGCCGGATACCGAAGCGAGCGGACGCATTCACACCTCTGCGGCAACGGTGGTCGTTATGCCCGAAGCGGAGGAGGTCGAGGTTGACGTCGATCAAAAAGATATTCGCGTCGATGTGTTTCGCGCCGGAGGAGCGGGCGGACAGAACGTGAACAAAGTCGAGACCGCCATACGCATAACGCACATCCCGACCGGCATTGTCGTTCAATGTCAGGATGAACGGTCGCAGCATCAAAACCGTCTGAAGGCGATGACATTTTTGCGAACAAAGCTGTACGATCTGAAGCGCGCCGAACAGGAACAGGAAGCGTCGGCGCAGCGGAAAGCGATGGTGAAACGCGGCGACCGGAGCGACAAAATTCGTACGTACAACTTTCCGCAAAACCGGGTTACCGATCATCGCATCGGACATACGATGCATAATT
>PWTU01000398.1 GCA_003562775.1 Ignavibacteriales bacterium | reverse complement strand
GACCGGCGGACGAGCTCTACCGGGAGCTGGTCTCATTAAAAGGAGTGGGGCCGTATGCAGCCGAGAGCTTGCTGAAACTCGTCGGCAGGTACGATCACCTTGCGCTCGACTCGTGGACGAGAAAGAAGTATTACGAACTCTATCACAACGGCAGACGCGTGACCGATAAAACGATCGCCAGGCGATATGGTAAATACGGTGAATGGGCGGGACTCGTGTTCTGGCTTGAGATGACGAAGTATTGGTATGATGAGAAGTTCCCGCTGTAAGATAGTTCATTATTATCAGTCGTTTTTATTTCAATCCTTCCAAATTGCAGTTTAACAAATTTGTATATATATTCTTAACATAAGTCAACACAGAGGAATAGCAATGACTGACGAATTAAGAGAAAAATTAAAAAAAATATTGAAGAAAGATTTAACGGATGTGGATGTGAAAGCCGAACTATCTTATCTTCTGGATCCCTGGGAGGAGGCACGGGGAATTTTAAGAAACAAAAATATCAATCCTCTTCGCACGCAGAAAAGCATACGAAGTGAATTGGAACGAAATAGATGGAAGCTCTAAAAATTAAACCTGTTACTAATAAATTAAAGTCGTAAAACTAAAAGTTGGAATCCTTTATTATATATGATATAATAGTTTATTAAGTCTTACTTCCTCTTATCGTTGTATTTGGGTTTAGATCTCGAGATAACTCCCGACTCAGTTTTGTTAGCTTCCTCGATGCTTGACTTGTGGAAGCTGCTCAGTAAGAAAAGCCTCAATTTCATCTTTCTTCAATCTGAGAAGGCGATATATTCCAAAGTCCAGATCTGAGAGGTCAAACTGGAAAAGATCGCGTAGGAGAATTTGTAGTTTATTAAGGGATGTCATTTTGTTAAATTATTAATAAATAAGAGTTTGCGTAATATATATATATATAGTTTAAGAGTATTTTTTATCAGTATCTTGACAATTACTGTTGTGATGTATTATATTACATATAGATGATATAGCTCATCAACCACGTGTTGAAGGAGTTAAGAAGCCGTTCATCCCGACTTGTCGGTGTGAGCGGCTTCAGCTTTTTTATAGGCTTCGTACTCTCTTTGTTTTTTACGGCGTTGGTGGTCATATTCAAGCGTAAAAGCCGTCCATGGAAGCAAGTAATCCTTGCGTTTTGCTAACACAATTAGATAATCCGGCTCATTTTCTCTTTCAAGCCATATACAAATCCGTTGTTCTCTTTTTCTTATCTGTACCCAAACTTTAAGTTTCCATCTGTCGCAATTATCGATCGTTGGTTTCGCCCAGGGTATTCTCTCACATCTTCTAAGGTCGGGAACTCGATTCTTTTCATCCACTCCCTCGTGAGTCATATGGTAGAACGTATACTCTTTTCCATCTATTATAGGATGCCGTTTCAAACCTAGCCTGATACCACGAAATACGGGTTTATTAATAACAAAGTCTTTTTTGAATATATCGTAAACTGCACCAATGTATGAACGCCAATCTCCGTTAAAATCTTCAAGAAGTATTAAGTTTGGCAATTGATTAGTTTTATCCGTCATTTTCCAAACGTTTTTGTGGTTGCCAGACAAATATGTTTGTTTTCGGTTCTCTCGGGAGTGTCGAATGTAGCAGAGAATACTTTGATCGTTGGCGAATTCTTTCGATAATTCGAAGTTTCGCAGTACTTGTTCTCAGTCCCCTGTGAACATAAGATATTGCACCCGTTAGCAAATCCGCAACCTGTATAAGTTCCACCTCCCTTGCTCGCACCTGTTGAATAGATTTTATTATTCGTCTTGAGAAATCATATTTACTGTTCCGTAATACCTCTTCGAGCTTTCTAACTTTAATTATACTTTTTGTATCCTTAATATCGAGATAGATATAATATGTATGATCCGGCAAGAATATAATATTGAGTAATTGAAAGTACATCTTATAATAGAAGTCGTCGTGTGTTTGGCCAAAAGCTACGTGATTGAGTATCATCTTATCAGGAATTACGAGAGCGCGAAAAGAAATATCATCATCATCGTAGAAAAAGTCGATTATGTCGAGATAAAATTCTGCAAGACCGGGCGAGATCTTATTCCATTTAATTTCAAAATTACCAGGTAAACCGTGTTTTCCCTTGATTTCACGAATCCTTTTAAATATATCTTTGGAATTATCCCTTGGGCACCAAACCGCACCGAGTGCCATTGATTTCTGTCTATCATTTTCTAAATGGCAGCTTTCATCGCAGTATATGTTATATTCACCAATCACTTGCAGGTCCCGATATTTTATTCTGTTAAATTATAAGGGTTGTTAGATGAGTTGAAAACATCACACTAATGAATAAAGTATCAATAAATGAAAACTTATGCAACCTATAGGGTATGCAGAAATCTGATAAATAAATATCAATTTTATGACCTGCTTCCCTTCTCCCGGTATCTCCTGATCGCCCAACCCTTTCCCTCCGTATACAGATCCGATAACCGGTTCGGTGCGTCTATATAATAGAGATAAGTAGGGAAGTACACCTGATGCACGATATATTTCTCTTTTGCACGTTTAATGAAATCCCAATCCTCGGCATAGTCAAGATTACGAAAACCGCCAAGCGCATGGAATACCGAAATTTTCCCGAACAGCGTACCCGATACGAAACAATCGCTCAAATGAATTTTCTGGCCGGGATGTTCCATATCCATGACATACTGACGTTCCTCCGGACCCTGAGGGTCAAGTCCGCCCCAGATTACATCAACATCCGGATTTTCTTCGAGGTAGTGAACCCGTTTTTCGATATGTGCCGGCAGGTATTCGTCGTCATCGTCTATTAATGCAAAATAAGTTCCGGATGCCCGTTCAATCGCATTGTTCCTGCTTTGTGCGAGTCCCTTATTCAATTGATGAACCGGAATAATGCGCGGCTCTTGTTGTGCGTATCGTTCGATGACAGTTTTGGTCTCATCTGTGCTTCCGTCGTTTACGATGATGAGTTCCCATGCGGGATATGTTTGAGATAAAACGGATTCAATTGCCCGGGGAAGCAGACCGGCCCGGTTGAATGTGCACAGTATAATAGAAACGGTTTGCGTTTTCATTTGTGTCCGGTTTTGAGTATTTTTGTATTAATGAATTCAGCTTTTAAAGATAAATGTCGATTGGCCGCGGAATACACGGATTATATTTATGGATACATCCGTGAAATCCGTGGCTATGTTTAATGAAATATAGTTTTAAATGTCAATCCGATAATGAAAAAATATACATTAAAAAAATCAATTTTTCAGAAAGAACCGCAAAAAACATCCCGTCAGTTTCAGGTCGATTATAAAAATGAGCTGAATCCGGCGCAATATGAAGCGGTTGCATCGGTGAACGGTCCGCATCTTATAATTGCCGGAGCGGGAACGGGAAAAACGCGGACGATCGTATTCCGCGTTGCGTATCTGGTCGAGCTCGGTGTGCGCCCGGAATCGATCCTCCTGCTGACATTTACCCGGAAAGCCGCACAGGAGATGCTTCGACGTGCGGCATCGATTCTCGATTCACGGTGTGAAAAAGTGGCGGGAGG
>PWTU01000586.1 GCA_003562775.1 Ignavibacteriales bacterium | reverse complement strand
GTTGTAGTTTGTCTCACACTACAATAATTTACACAAGGTTATGTTTTTATTAGATATAGTTTTAATAGGCAAAACAACCGTTAAACAAACACTAAAGAAAGGGTACAAAATGCATGCATTACAGCAGATTCAGGAACGGAACGGATTGATCTTCGGGGAATTTTTATCGGAGCTACCGGACACTTTCACGACAGAGCAGGCGAAGCGGATCGGTTCTGAGTACGGAGTATCGATTGCGACCATCCATAACTGGTTGCGTATGATGCGACGCGAAGGTCTGATAATCAAGGTCAGGTTCGGGGAGTACTTCAAGGTATGAGGGCGTAGTATGAGGCGGAAATATTACAAGAAATCGCAAGCGGTCATCGATGCAATATATAACGTACTTGATACGGTCGATGGAGCCGTATCGACAAGGCAGATATATTATCAACTAATTTCTATCGGTGTAATATCTCCGACGGCGGCGGGATATAACAAGGCGCAAAGGTTAATATTACGGATGCGAAAATTAGGTGATATTCCGCCTGAAAAAATTTGTGACCGCACACGGTCGAAGCATCAAGCTCCGTCTTGGAATGGACTGGTCGATATCATGGAAACCGTACAAGAACAATATCGGCGGGATTATTGGAGTGAACAAGACACAGCGATATATATTGCCGTAGAGAAAAGAGCACTCGAAGGAATTTTTCAGCAAGTATGTGACGAATACGGCGTCGGGCTGTTTCCGTTAGGCGGCTATGCTTCGTATAGTTTACATTACGATTGGGCGATGGAAATATTAAAGCTGAATCGATGGGGTAAAGATGTTAAGATTTATTATTTCGGTGATTTCGATCCGTCCGGGATGAATATTGATGAAAATGTGGTATGCCAAACATTGGAACACGGCGCACAGTTTACATTTGAACGTGTCGGGATACTCCCTGAAGATATTGAAAAATTTAATTTGATGACCTTGCCAGTAAAGCGAAGCGACACGCGGGCGAAGGCATTTATTGACAAATACGGAACGGAGTGTGTCGAGCTGGACGCATTGCAGCCTAATGAGTTAAAACGACGTATTCGATTAGTGATTGAACAAAACATCGATCCGGATAAATGGGATCGCGTCCGGGCAATAGAACGAGAGGAAAGAATTTCACTTGATAAGTTCGTCGAACATATACGGGGTAATGGCGGCATTGCAGTTGATACTACACTACAATAATTAATGTAAATCTATGTTTTTGTTAAGTTGTAATTAAATAGTCTAAACAAAAGCAAAACAATCATATCATAAAGGGGTAATTTATGAACGACTACAAACAGACGGTAGAACTGACTTCAAATTTCTGGAAGCTGCATGAGCGCGAATTGCAGTTACGTGAGGAACTCGACAAGATTGCGCGTGATGTCAGGAGTGCGGAGAAGCTTCTCAAAGAAACAGACGAAAAGGTTTCTAAAGGTAGTTTGTTTGTCGACGCCTTGCGGAAGGCGGAGAACGAACTACGTAAGATTAAAGAAAAGCGAAACGCTTTATCGCTAAAAATCCAGGCGGCCGACACCGCGAAAGAAAAATATCGGTCTGAGATCACTCCCGAACTTGTAAAAATTCTCACGCGGCAATATGATAACGTTTACCAGGCACAGCAGAATTTTGTTGAATTGCGCAATTCATTGCGACGGATTGCGGCTAAAGTTTCACATTTCTCCGGGTTGGGAATCCAGCCGTGTCTATCGGTAAATTCACCGCTTGCCTGCGGACATGAAGACTTGCTAACTGAGAAAGATATCAAATATTTCGAATCACTAAAAAGTGGAGAGGAGTCACAAAATGGAAAATAAAGAAATAGTTTTTGGGAAGCTTTCTTCCGGGGAACTTATTGCGATTGACGCTGAAACGAATCAGCCGATTTTAAACAGCGAAGGTTCGCCGATGAATCCGGCGCAATATTATCATTCGGTAGGCCAGAGCGATATTTCAAAATGGACGGATAAGCAAAAAATTAAATTCATCGCTGCCTATGGCGCGCCGGCGTATCGAGATTTGCACACAGAGAGCAAGCGGATCCGCGAGGGCTTTAAAGCATGGACGGATAAAGAAAAAGCGCATTTTATACGCCAAAACGGACTTGAAAAATACAAGGAAATGGTACAGCGCAATAAATAGGGTATATCTATATAACTAATTAGTTATATAGTAATAATTTAGGGGAAAAAATGAGTACAAAAAGACGTAAAAAAAGGTTAACAAATGCGCGTTCTTGCAGAAGATTTCTCGCTCAAATAGCGAATGAAGTTTATGACGGTTCGCTGGAGCCGGGAACCGGCGGCAAACTTGCGTACATTACATCAATCATAATTAAATCGATTGAAGTTGATGAAATCGAAAAAAGAATAACAGAACTGGAGAAACTGACAAATGGCAAAGTTGAAACTTATCACACGAATTGAAGATGTCGAACGTAGTGTTGATGTTCACAAGATGACACCGGCGGAGCTGGAATTTCATGCGGCACGGCTCCCGGATGAAATCAGGGCGCGGTTGCGAACTATGTCAACCGATGAACTAAAAAAAATAGTCAACAGAGAACTAATTTTGTGAAAAAACCATCGGAGGTAATAGAAGAACGTTCGGACTTTAAGTTGACATTCGATTATGTCGATACAGCAAAAGAAAAATATACGGTTTCCACTAAATTATAAACGAGTAACATGAAAGGATAAACAAATGAAGAAATCACTTGCAGCAGCACAGCGCGAACGAGCGCGGCGGGGGCGCTCAATCAATACAGCATGGCGACTGAAAACACTTTACAATACCGGAGCTTTCAAATTGGAAATTGATGTTCCTCCAGAGGAACGCTTTCCGATTAATATCGGATCGCGTGATAATTTAACGCCGGACGCTTTAAAATAGAAAGGATAAAACAATGGCAGCCGTGAGAACACAATTACCACAACCGCCGCAGACTTGGAAAACCAATTTGAGGCACGGCGGCTCACAAATTACATTGCCGGTGCTGCGTACATCGAATAACAATGTGCAGACAACACCGACGATACGACAATCGCCATACCGTCGGAGACTGATTTGATGTTTTCCGGTTTCCGGCTACCGGATTAATTATAAAGGCCGGGCATAAAATGGAACGGCTCCCGTTGCTGGTTGAATTGATTCTCCCCGGCAGCGGGAGTTTTATTTATAGGCCGGGTCAGGCCGTGTGTTTTGTTTTAACCAAGTTTTGCTTAAAAAACTAAACCCTTGCAGGTCAACGACTTACAAGGGTTCCTGTAGCGGGGGCAGGACTTGAACCTGCAACCTTCGGGTTATGAGCCCGACGAGCTACCAATTGCTCCACCCCGCGATGTTTATATAGACTACCAATATAATCATTATGGGCGCGAAAGTCAAATAAACACAATTTATATGGCGATATCAGATTACTTTTATTGCCACACCCGGCCACTTCTCAACCGCTTCCGTCGACCGCACAATATGCATACCCGCGCCGGCAAATGTCCTGAAGATCTCATTCGCAGTATCCGTATAATCTATTACATCCGGTATGACGACCGGTGAGGTACAGTCTTCAAGG
>PWTU01000170.1 GCA_003562775.1 Ignavibacteriales bacterium | reverse complement strand
ATTATACATCCGCCCCGCCATATCATCGATATCTCGCCGAATTTCAGATCCCAGTTATAATCGTTGCTTGCGGCTTGCATCAGTGCAAATCCCTGTGCATACGAGCATATTTTTGATGCATAGAGTGCATCCCTGATTGCATCTTTGAATTTATCCTTCTCACCGTTAACCGTAATGTTCGGTCCGTTCAGAATTTTGGAGGCTTCTACTCGTTCTTCTTTAATAGATGAGATGATTCGTGCGAATACCGCTTCTGCGATTGTCGGAGCAGAAACTCCAAGGTCGAGTGCCGATTGTACCGTCCATTTACCCGTACCTTTTTGACCCGCAGTATCGAGGATGACATCGACGAGCGGCTTGCCGGTCTCGTCGTCTTTCTTGCTGAAGATATCGGCGGTTATCTCTATGAGATATGAATCAAGATCGCCTGAGTTCCACTCGGAAAATGTTTTGTGAAGTTCATCTGCATCCATGCCGAGTACGTGCTTTAGAAGCATGTACGCCTCGGTTATGAGCTGCATATCGCCGTACTCGATTCCGTTATGTACCATCTTCACATAATGACCCGCACCACCCTGTCCGATATACGTACAGCACGGCTCGCCGTCGACCTGAGCGGCAATTTTTGTAAATATCGGTTCCACGAGTTTATACGCATCGCGCTGTCCGCCCGGCATGATCGACGGACCTTTGAGCGCGCCTTCTTCGCCGCCGCTCACACCCGTTCCGATGAAGAGAAATCCTTTTTCACCGAGATACTTCGCGCGGCGCTCGGAGTCGCGGTAATCCGAATTGCCTCCGTCGATTATTAAATCACCTTTATCCAGATGCGGAGTAAGTGTTTCGATAAATTTATCGATCGCCTCGCCGGCTTTTACCATGAGCATTATCTTGCGAGGCCGTTCAAGGGTGTCTATGAATTCCTCGACGCTGTATGTCGGTAAAATCTTTTTTCCTTTAGCCTTTGTCTCAGCAAAGTTCTTTGTTTTTTCCGGAGTACGGTTATACACTGCGACGGGAAAACCTTTCGATTCCATGTTCAGAACGAGGTTCTCGCCCATCACCGCTAGTCCGATTAATCCGATCGGGTATTTGCTCATAATCTATTTAACTCCTTTGTTTCGTGTAATTCATGTACATTGTTCAATTGAAAACCGAGTTTGTGTAACTTAGTAATTATGTGATAAGAACGACCGCTTGATTGAACGATAATGCTGTGAAATTCGCGGCGAACGGGATATTCGTTTCTGAGCCGGTCGAAGTATGCGGGGCGTTCGTTTTTCCGGACGCTGAATATCATCCGGAGTGCGCGGTCATCGCGTTCTATGTCATATGCTTTCTTAATTATATTTCCTATTCCATTATCAAAATCGTTGCCGTTGACCGGAAATTCGATAACCGGATGTTCCGGCTGAGGAAGATCGTGCGGCTTCCATTCCGGCTTTTTATTGAATACCTCGCATGCCACCCGGTATAATATTTCGGTCGCATTTACCTTACCGTCACGCGAATACCCTGCAATGTGCGGTGTCCCGATATCTATACAATCGAGAAGCTGCGTCGATATGTCCGGTTCGTTTTCCCATGTGTCGATCACTGCGCTTTTTAATTTCCCGTGATACAATGAATTAATCAAGGCATGCGTATCGACAACCGCACCTCGGGAAGTGTTAATAATAAACGATCCCGGCTTCATCTTGTTGAATAATCCATGACCTGCCATGCGGTACGTGGCATCAGCTCCTTCATAAATAAGCGGTACGTGAAATGAGACGATATCCGATTCTTTCAGTATATAATCGAGAGGCAGATAATTCTTATCACCCGTTTCTCTTGCTTTCGGCGGATCGTTCAGCAATACTTCCATCCCGAGCGCCCGCGCTTTTTCGACGACTTTCGTTCCGACATTACCGACACCCACAACGCCGAGCGTTAGGTCGCGTAAATTTAATCCATATCGTTCCGCGAGGACGAAGAATGCGGCAACGATATACTCTGCAACGGAATTGGCATTACAGCCCGCTGCCGAAGAAAACGCAATTTTACGTTCCACTAAATAATCCACGTCGACGTGATCGAATCCTATTGTCGCAGTACCGATAAATTTTACCCTGCTGTTATCAAGAAGTTCTTTATTAACAGGCGTAACGGTGCGGACGAGTAGTATGTCAGCATCGCGGACGTCATCCGGCGTAATATCGCGGCCGGCCTTCAGTATCACGTCGCCGAATCCGGAAAACGCCTCTTTTACATAGGGAATATTTTTATCTGCTACTGTCTTCATTTTTCAACCGGTAAAGTATTTCACCCGCTTTTTCAACGTACAGGATTCCTTCATCCTCCCTGTTCTTCCAATCCTCTATATTAATTGAATCGGGATCCATGTATCCCAGATTAATTTTTTTGCATCGCGCTTCGGGTATCCCCGTCGCGAGAATTACATCAACGCGCGGCTGTTCTCTTCCATCATCGAAGGTGCCTCCTCCTTTGACGTGCGTCGAATGGGCAAGCACTCCGCGGGGGATATGACCGAACTTTGCCATCTGTTTGAGAAAGTAATCACGGATATGATAACCGATCTCATCAAGTACTTTGCCGTGCGTGTAGGATACTTCCGTGATATGCGGTGCGTAGATAATCAGCTTTCCGCCGTCGTCAACAACCGGTTCGAGTTTATACATACACTTGCCCGCCGTCCATACATCCTCATACATCTCCGGTGCCCTGGATAAAACCGCTTTGAACGGCTTCTCCACGTAGCGTATATGTTCCCGTGCCGACAGATCCGCCGCGGCACTGTATGCATCTTCGGGCGTACCGGCAAAGATTCCTTTAACACCGTGGCCTTTTACCACCATGCTGAAACAGGTACGCGGAATATCTATCATCGACGCCGCTTTATCGATCACAGCACGAACCGGCGTATACTTTGTGCCGATTATTTCTTTATTGGTAATGACCGCACCGAGCCAGTGGAAAAAATTCAGCACTTCGGGACCCGAGATACCGGGGAAAAAGTACTTGTTCCCGCCTGAGAATCCCACGACTTCGTGCGGAAATGTCGGAGCAAGGAGAAGCAGATGGTCGTATTCGTAAATAAGTTTATTGATTCGAACTACAACATCCTCACCGAACAATCCGCCGGAGAATTTTTCGATTTCGTCCTTTGTAATTATCCCAATATCCTTTAATTGTCCCGGGTCGTCCCACTTATGGTTAAAAACATCGTAACGGGGTACCGTGCCTTTCGTTCTGCCCAACAAACGATCGATCGCTTCTTCCGGCATCGGCTGGTGTGTGCCGAGTGCTATGAGATAATTAAGTTTCTTCACCCGCTCACCGAGATTCGTATGCAACAGCTCGTAGAACAACGGAAGCGGTGCAGTGCGCGTGCTGTCGGGTATGATCACAAGCACCTTCTTATCATCGACCGGAAGATCCAACAGAGCACCGGCGATGAAATCGTTTAGCTCACGATCAGTTAATGAATCCTGTTGAGTTAATTTTTCTCTTACCATAATAGAATCATACTAAATTCACAAAACTCTAAGTCCTAATTTTCTAAATCCTAAACAATTCCAAATATCAAATGTTCAAATGTTTTAAAATAGCAGCCTCCATTTATGTTTTGGGAATTAGATTTTCGAACATTTGAGATTGTTTAGAAAATTAGAGTTTAGGATTTAGTGCTTATCACTTCCACGGCGGAATTTCGGGAAGATGATCCAGAAACTCCTGAATTAATCTCTCCTCATACTCACCTGCATATCTACCTTCCATAAACACGTCGGCTGATTCTTCAAAAAAGCGCTGCCACGATTCATCCTCCTCGCCCGGCACGATCGGATAGAACAGCGCGTTGTTTTCTTTTGCCGCCTTCATATCGCCGGGTGCATCGCCGATCATCAGTATATGGTCGGGTTCGTATTTTCCGACCGCGGCAAGGGCTAGATGTTCTTTCTTCGATCCCATTTCCTGTCCGGCTATTTCGCGCACGTATTTCTCTATACCGTTCTCGCTCCACTCTTTATTCAACGCTTCGCCCGGGGTTGCCGATACAACGATCATATCCGCAACGCTCTCAAGCTTCTCGAGACTCTCGCGTACGTACGGGAAAGGCGGAATACCGCTCACCATATCGGCGATTGCCAAGTTAACCGCTTCACTCCATTCGAGCGCCATTTTAAGCACGGGACTGCCATTGCTCTCCACTACCTTTTTTAATGAGGGATTACCGAGCGGAAGACCCGAGTCTATGAATTCGCGTAACTCTTTCACCTCGGGGATGATGACGTTTCGCTTCCGGACTTCTTTGCGGTCTTTCAGTAAATCGAATGCCATGACGAGCGCAGGGAACCGGTTGATACCCCGCCATTTCGAATACAGGTTTACAAACTCCGCTGCTTCCCGCGCGTATTTCGATACTGCCTGAAGGTTCAAGTATTTGATGATGTTCGGGATAAAACATTCTTTATGTTTGATCTCCATCGTATCGAACGCACATCCGTCGCTGTCGATTCCGATAAAGAATTTGTGTTTCGGTTTGAGCTCTTTGAGTACCTTTGCCGGTTCTTTTGCAATCATATTTCTATTCCCTCTTATACAAAATAATTATGTGGCAAAATAATTTTCCTATGGTTATTTCGATCTTGCCATCTTAATACTTTCCATTAAAATTCGTGCGTTTTCCGTCAACACATTATAATTTTCTTCTTCAATTGCTTTCTTATCGAGCAATGCGCCTCCGATTCCCACCGCGCATGCACCCGCTTTCAACCAGTCCCCCGCATTCGTGAGTGTTACCCCTCCCGTCGGCATCAATTGTAGTTGCGGGATCGGCGCTTTGATAGCTTTAAAGAACGCCATGCCGACGACATCCGCGGGGAATACTTTTACGATATCGGCGCCCTGTTCGTATGCTGCATAAATCTCCGTCGGCGTAAATCCGCCGGGCATCGCGGGGATATCATTTCGATGAGCCGTATGTATTATCTCCGTCTTCATAACCGGACTCACCACGAACTGCGCGCCTGCATCGATTGCCTGCTGTGCGGTATCGGCATCCAGCACCGAACCTACACCCAGGTGATACGATACGTCGTTCGCTGCCACCAACTCTTTTATCATTTTCAAAGCTCCAGGCGTTGTCATCGTAATTTCAATTGCATCGACCCCTCCTTCACGAATGCTATCGACGACCTTGCGAAGTTTTTTTGCATCGCTCATCCTGATAACCGCAACTGCACCGGTATCGATCAGTTTTTTTGTTCTTTCCCGACGTGTCATACGATTATCACCAGTTCCACATTGTTCCGTCGAGTTTCCGGTTTATCGGCAGGTATGCACGTTCGTAAGGATATTTCTTCGCCAGATCCTCGTTGAAGTCGACACCGTGTCCCGGCGCATCGCCCGGATACATGTATCCATCCTTGAAAGAATACGAGTGCGGGAAGACTTCGTATGTCTTTTCCGTATGTCGCATGAATTCCTGAATGCCAAAATTGTTTATCGAAATATCGAAATGCAGTGCCGAGGCCATCGTGACCGGGGAAAGGTCCGTCGCGCCGTGACATCCGGTACGAACGTGGAACAATTCCGCAAGCGCCGCGACTTTCCGCATCTGTGTTAACCCGCCGCCGCGTAGAACGGTCATCCGCAGATAATCGATAAGCTGCTGTGTTATCAACACCTGGGTATCCCATATGTCGTGAAATACTTCGCCGACCGCAAGGGGCGTCGTTGTATGTTCGCGGATTATTCTGAAACCTTCCTGCGGTTCCGCGGTGACGACATCCTCTATCCAAAAGAGGTGATACGGCTCGAGATTTTTACCGAGCCGTGCCGCCTCGGTGGGAGTTAAGCGGTGATGAACATCATGCAACAAATGGACATCTTCACCGTACGTATCGCGCAGCTTCTGGAATAAAATCGGGATAAAGTTTAAATATTTTTCAGACGACCAGATATTTTCCTGCGGCAGACCTTTCTGTGCCGGTTCATAGAATAACTTCTCTTTTGCGACGCCGTATGTACTCGGCAATCCGGGAATTCCGCATTGAGCGCGCACAGCCAGGTATCCCATATCGACATACTTGCCCACTTCATCGATTGCCTCTTCCATATCTTTTCCGTTTGCATGACCGTACACCATCACGCCGAATCTGCTCTTACCGCCGAGCAAATTATAAAGAGGAACGTTCAATGCTTTTCCTTTGATATCCCAGAGTGCCATATCGACCGCTGCTATTGCAGTCATCGTTACCGCACCACCCCGCCAGTATTCCCCGCGATAAAGATATTGCCATATATCCTCCGACTGAAACGGATCCTTTCCGATAATCAACGGTATCACATATTCTTCAAGATACGTCACAACCGATAACTCCCGTCCGTTCAACGTTGCATCACCGATACCGTACACACCTTCATCGGTGAAAACCTTCAACGTAACAAAGTTACGGTCGGGGCAAGTGACATATACTTTTGCATCTTTTATTTTCAATGTTTACTCCATAAAACTTAATGTACTATTTGCTGATTTGTATTTTCACGGCCACGGATTACACGGATTATTTTTGTAATAATAAATTTGGTGCTTGAGAGCAACCTCAATTCTATTTCATTCAATCATGCAGTCATGCACCTATGCATTCAATCACCAACACGCATGCGTTCTCCATCTTTTCAGCTTTTATTAAATAGTCATCGCCGTAAACCCACCATCGACCGGTATGATTGCACCGGTTACGAATGATGCGGCTTTATCCGATGCGAGCCAGACAACTGTTCCTGCAAGTTCGCATGGCTCACCGAATCTGTTCATCGGCGTGTGGTTGAAAATTGCACGCCGGCGTTCTCCGGTGAGGATCTTTTTGTTTTGACTTGCCGGAAAGAATCCCGGCATTATTGCATTCACCCGGATACCGTACTTAGCCCATTCACGCGCAAGATATTTTGTTAGATTATTAACACCCGCTTTAGATATCGAATAGGTAAATACCTTCGAGAGCGGAATCTCGGACGAAACCGAAGAGATATTGATAATACTTCCGCCTTTTCCGTCCTTAATCATAGCATTTCCGAAAACCTGGCAAGCGGTAAAAACTCCTTTCAAATTAACGGACATAATCTGTTCCCACTCATTTTCGTCGATTTCCAGAAATGGCGTAGCACTATTTACGCCCGCGGCGTTAACCAGAATATCCACTCTCCCCCACATCGAACGGATCTCGTCTATTGCTGTCTCGATAGTTTCCTTTTTTAAAACATCGGCATAGATGATTGTCGCTTCACCGCCCGCCCGTTCTATTTTCTCTTTGCATTTGATACCGCCTTCCTTGTTTCGGTCAAGGAACGCGACTCTGGCTCCGCTGTTTGCAAGCGCAATCGCCATTTCTCCGCCGAGAACTCCGCATCCGCCGAATATTGCAGCGGTTTTACCTTTGAGGTTAAATAACTCTTCTAGATAAGACACGGGATTTTTCCTTTATGATATATATTCAATTTGTCTGCAACTCTGCATATTCTTCCAACGTTCGATGAATTATGTCGCGGTTTGTTCGGACTCTGCGATAATCCCGAACGGTTCTATATGCTTCCGAAAATGTTTCTTTACAAACCGGTAATGCAGTTCTTCATTATTTTTAAGACAGTTAATAATTTTATTTTTAAAAACGTGTTCTCCGTTTTCATTTTTTATTGTGAGTACTTTTCCAAAAGCGACATGCAGTACCTGCCGGGCATCGTCGTTATCGAACAGCTGCACTAATTCATGATCCTCAAGAGTACGGGGATCCGGTACGTTGCCCAATGTTCCCGAGACGTGGTACGTCTGCTTTTCTTTCTGAAAATTTTCCCGGGAAAACTTGAGAATATCTCTGAAGAGATCCGATTCTTTTACTGCAACGACCCGCAACGCTTCAAGATAACTTGTGCCTGCAGTTTTTACGTGCACTCTTCCCTTGCCGATATTTCCGATAGCCTGATAGACGGTAAACTTATCGCTGCCGGAATGAATGCTCATCTTATACGGTCCCAGCTTTTCAGCTATTGCAAGATGCTTCTTATACTCTTCGGTAAATGCATTAATATCACCCCGGTAATCTATCCCCTTTTCGAAATCTCCTATAAACCGGGGAGCCAAGCTTACCAACTCAACATTGAGCCGCTTCAGCTCATTAACGATAAAAAAGTGCTCGAACAGGGTGGTCGGTGAATTGGTCTCATCGACAGAGACTTCAATCTCCGATGGATGATCCGGGTACTTAGTTTTAATGTGATCATACATGGAAAAGACATGCGCAATCACATTGCCGTATTTCACAATTGCCTGCAATACATCGTGACGTGACGGGGCAAGCGTGAACGTCACATCCATGGAAAACGACCGGCCGTCGTACCGTCTGACACATTCATCAAATGTATCATCGATAATATTCCATTTTACGTCTGCCGACCGCCGGGATAATTCTTCTTCCGGTAACTCGGAAGCTTCATTGACGACATATTCACCCGGATCGATGGTGAACATTGTAAACCCGGCCCGCACCATAAGATCGATATCGTCGGTTGTTTTCAAGTGATCCGCGTCGGCGCCGTAACCGCCTTTATATCCCTCCTGAAATACCGCCCATGTCGCCGCGTCCATCACTTCCTCGGGAGTGCGATTGGTTCGGGTTAATTCACGTATCGACTGTTGAGCCAGAACGGGTTGAAATCCTGAATTCTTCACTGCCTGCAAATGACCCGGATTGGCAAGTCCGATCCGGTCTCCCAATCCGAACGAATTCTCCAAACCGATCAGACGGGGGCGCGTGTGTCCGAATAATTCGCGAATGACGACAGCGTTTTCATGAGTCATCAGGCATTGCATGACCGTCACCGGTATGTCGGTATTTTTCTGGTAGACTACCTTTCCGGAAAACCGATCGACCAGCGATCCGGATTTACCGGTCGTACCGAATAAGTACTTCACGTCGTCCTTACGTGCTATAAAAAAATCGATATTCTCGCACCGATGGATCGACGCCGGATAAATCTCCACCGTGAAGTCCGGATACAACGTGAATCGCTGTGTTCCGGATGCGCCGTTATACGCACCAAGCAATTCATGTAATCTGTTGTGTGTCATAAACTTTTAACCTTTCGAGAGAAAATCAATAATTAAAACCCGAACAAACGCGGTAATAACAAGCTCAGCTCGGGAACAAAAGTAACAACCAGAAGTGTAAATATCATCCCGATTAATAAGGGGATAAGCGGTTTGACCATCTTCGTTATCGATGTCTCTGCGATACCGCAGCCGACAAACAGCACGGTTCCGACCGGAGGCGTACACAGACCTATACAGAGATTCATGATCATGATAATCCCGAAATGAACGGGATCGAGTCCGAGTTCTACCGCGACAGGTAAGAATATCGGCGTGAATATTAGAACCGCCGGCGTCATATCCATAAAAGTACCGACACCGAGCAGCACAACGTTGATTATCAATAAAATGACAAGCTTGCTCTCGGTAAGGGACAACAATGCGGATGTGATATTCTGCGGTATGTTTTCGTATGACATGATCCACGACATCGCCATCGATGTGCCGATAAGAAACATAACGACACCGGTTGTCACAACGGACTGAAGCAATACCTGGGGTACTTCCTTAAATTTGATTTCCCTGTATATAACAACCGACAGGATAAACGTATATAAAACCGCGATCGCCGATGCCTCGGTAGCGGTAAAGTATCCGGCAATAATACCGCCGACGACTATAATAATAAGCAAAAGACTCGGCAGGGCATCAAAAAATTTCTTAACGCTGTCGACAAACGGAACTTTTTCGCCGACCGGATACCGGTTCTTGCGGGCAAGAATACCGGAGACAAACATAAGCGACATACCCATTAAAATCCCGGGTAAATACCCCGCAAGAAAGAGTGCAGCAATCGAAACACCGCCGCTTGCGAGAGAGTATACAATAAGAATATTGCTCGGCGGTATAATCAAACCCGACGTTGCGGACGTCACGTTTACCGATGCGCCGTACGAACGGTCATATCCTTCTTTGATCATCAACGGGATCATGAATGCACCGATAGCAGCGGCGGCAGCAACGGCAGAGCCGGCGATTGCACCGAAAAGGAGACAGGCAAGAATATTAACATATGCCAGTCCGCCGGAAAATCTGCCGACGAAAACTTTTGCGAGCTCAATCAATCGGTGTGCAATACCTCCACGGCTCATGAAATGTCCGGAGAGAATAAACAACGGAATTGCCAGCAGTGCAAAACTATCGAGGGCAGTACCCATCCGCTGCGACACCGTCGTGAGTGCAGGCAGGAAATCGATAGTGACAAGCATAGTTCCGATCGTCGAAATACCGATGCAGACCGCTATCGGAACACCGAGTAAAAGTAAGACAACAAAAAGAACTACTAAAACAAGAATGCCGAGATACTCCATAAAACGCTTACTCCGTTATCTTTTGAGTGACATGTTCATATAAAGCGGAGGCGGCATAATACATAATTAGCAGTCCGCCAACCGGTATGGCGATATAGACATAGCCGAGTGGAATTTGCAGTGCGGCAGACGTTTGTTCGAGCAATAACGTCAGATACACCAGATAAACACCGCCGATTACCATTCCAAAAAGACCGAAAAGAAAAATGCATGTCTGGATAAAAATCTCACTCCAGAACTTTACCGCTCCCGTCATCTTCGCCGTAATGTAATCTATCGAGAGATGCATCTTTTTGCCTGCAACGTATGCGGCCCCAAGCATTCCAACCCATATTAGAATATAACGCGCAAGCTCCTCGGTAAATGTTGCGGGTGAACCGAGTATAAAACGGGTGAATACCTGCCACAGCACGTTTAATACCATCACAACCATCAGGATAACGAGTACCCGTTCAAGCGTTCTATCGAGAATAGTACGAAAAGTTTTCATTATTCTACTTCAAGTATATGTTCGAGTAATGGTCCGATCCGTGGATCCGTTTTGAACCGGTCATATAACGGCTGCACACGATCGAAAAACGGTTCACGGTCAGGATAAATAATCTCAACGCCTGCATCCTTAACCGCCTGTAACGACGCCTCAGTCGACTCCCTCCATAACATTTTTTGATATTCTGCGGATTCATCGGCGGCTTGTTGCAGCCAGCTTCGCTCCTGAGGTGTCAGATGATCCCATACATGCTTACTTATTACAAGAACATCGGGAACTGCAGTGTGATTATTGATGGAAAAATAGCGTGCGACTTCGAAGTGGTACGAAGTATAAAACGACGGCGGATTATTCTCGGCACCGTCAACAACTCCCTGCTGTAAGGCGGTATATAACTCGCCCCAGGATACAGGAGTTGCGGCGCCTCCCATTATATTTACCATCTGTATCGCCATTGGGCTCTCCTGCACTCTTATCTTCAACCCGTTGAGATCGGCAGGTGTGCGTATCGGTCTGTTGATGGTATAAAAACTTCTGTAGCCGGCATCGTAGAAACAGAGTCCCCGTATTCGATACGGCTCTAACGATACAAGAAGTTCCTGTCCGATTTGTCCTTCAAGTACCGAGAACCGGTGGTCGTCATCGCGGTACAAGTACGGTAATCCGAATACACGAAATTGCGGTGCAAATCCTTCCAGAACTGCGGAAGATACTTTTGTCATCGCAAGACTTCCGATTTGCAAAAGCTCCAGACACTCACGCTCGGTGCCGAGTTGTTCGCTCGGGTATATATCGATCTTCATCAATCCGCCGGATAATTCATGGACACGGTCTGCCAGGTAAACCATCCCGATATGGACCGGGTGACTCGGATCGAGACCGTGACCAAGTTTTATTATAGTAACATCCGAATCTACGGAGCAACTGAAAAAGACAAACGACAGAAATAATAGGAAGGTAATTTTTTTATTACATGTGGAGGATGAATTCATTATAGCAGTCTCAGTAAAAATAATTAAAAATGAGATATACCTGGTATACTATCTTTAATAAAATAAAATGCAAAAGTCAAGTATCTAAATCGACTGTTCTTTCGACACCCATCGTGGAAGCACGTACAATCAATTCCGGATTCAAAATAGTTTTAACCGGTGAGTATTGATTATTATTTCGTTTTAAAATTATGTCAACTGCAAGCTCACCGATTTTATCGGTCGGCTGCCGGACAGTTGTCAGAGGAACACGTGCATAAGCGGCTCTGTCGATATTATCAAATCCGACTACTGCGATATTTTCGGGGATTTGCATCTCTTGTTCGAGCACAGCCCGCTGAAATCCAAGTGCAGCAAGATCGTTATATACAAATACGGCATCCGGTCTGTTTTTCATCCCGGCTATTTGCTTTCCGATTTCATATCCGGACGTGAAGTCATACCACTCTCCGCCGCGCGGAAGTCTGAATACCAGATCTTCATCTACTTCCCTGCCCGCTTCGTTGAGTGCCCGCATATACCCTTTGTATCGCAGAAATCCCACAAGATTTCCCTTCTCACCGTGAATACATCCAATACGCCGGTAATCCTGTTCGATAAGATGTTGTGTCGCAATATAACCGCCGTATTCATGATCCGTTCCGACAAAATAAATATCCGGGTCGTGAATATACGACACCATTACATAGGGGAATCCTTCATTATGCAATTTCCGGATTGTTGCATTCGCTCTGTACTCGTGTGTCATGGACGCAATGATGAGTCCCGACACTCCCATCTCTCTGAAGTGAGCTATCTGGCTCTCTTCTTTCTTAATCTGTCCGGAGGAATGTGTAAAGAGAATACTATACCCTTTGCTAAAAGCGACATTTTCAGCTTCCTGTGCAATGAGTGAAAAGAACGGACTCTTTAAATCCTGCAGCACAATACCGATTGTTTTCGAACTTTTCTTATGACCTTCGGTACTTTGTTTTGCAACATACGTTCCTTTTCCCACTCTTGAATAAAGCAATCCTTCTTTGATAAGTTCGGACAACGCCTTTTTGACGGTAATTAAACTGACATTATATTTCTGAGCCAATTCATTCTGCGAACCCACCTGATCGTCGACGCGAAGGATACCGCTTTCAATTTGATATCGTATGTCATCTACTATTTGTAAGTATAATGGTTTAGAATTATGAAAATCTATACCCAAATTATATTACCCCTTTATAGTTCTATACGTGGTATACCTAATATAATATTGCTTTTTATTAATATCAAGAGGAATGGAAAATAAATCAAACTTTTTTCTTGGGATGGATGGGAAGAAATAATAATTTCGTGCCGCAGGAGGGGGTCGAACCCACACGGGATTTTAGTCCCACTGGATTTTGAGTCCAGCGCGTCTGCCAGTTCCGCCACTGCGGCT
>PWTU01000213.1 GCA_003562775.1 Ignavibacteriales bacterium | reverse complement strand
TTTTATACGGATAATCATCGGGATATCCGGGAATATACCCAAATGCAATGCCGTCATTTCCCGTTATATCGAGTATCCGTGTCGAGATCCATCCGCCACTCTTGATGTACTCAATCTTCATATTTTCAAAGTGGAATATCTCGCCCGGCAAAATATCATTCTCCGGTTCGGTTATATAACAGGAAACAAATAGCGCTGAAATTATTAATACTATTATCAATTGCTTAATAGACATCATAACTTCCAGGTTTAATATAAACCCACTTATTAGGGGTTGCCCAATTAAAAAGATGCATATCAAATAATTCATTTGCAAGATCAAGTGTGTACATCGGTGAGTTATGACCTATTCGAAACTTATAATTATAGTAATTACCCCAATCTGTTTCCTGCAATAACTCAAGTCCATATTCATCAACAATATGTTTAAGAGAATCTATCGGGTGAGGGCTGGATTCGATGATTTCATCGTTAATATAAATTCTCGACTCAGGACCACCTTTTTTATCCAATGAAAATGTGGGTAAACAGAATTGCACTTCAGGCAAATCACCGAAGCAGTGCACTTTATTTCTCGGATAATTGGAAAGATAATTCTCTAATCGTCCTTCGCTGGGTAATCTCATAATAATGATCCTTGCTTCGAGAAGTTCATCCCAATTTCTCGGATCGTTTTCGTGGTACATCATTGTGACCGGTGTAAGATAATGCTCTTTTGTAAGTTTTTCCGCCTTCCCAGGTGTTATCCCTTCAACAAATTTCACTGCAACATATCTGCTGCTGCGGTATACTTCATAATCACCCATTGTAGTTTTAAAGAAATAGCCGCCTTCAAAATATTCCTCATCATCAATTGGACCCGTTATATAACATCCAGTAAGGAATAGAATAATTAATATGATAAATTTTCTTTCCATAATTTATATCCTATGAAATCATAAATCTGGTACTTCTGTTAACTTGTTCTCCTTTCAGCTAAAACCCCGCTTCCAGTCCAAGCATAAATTGCATTCCGTTGCCGTTCCCTGTTCGGCTATTCATCATGAGTGAACCCGGAACCGGCATTCCGTAATGGTTCTCCGATGTTCGGATTTCAGTAACTCCTGATATCCTAATTGTTACGCCGGGTAATACCGAATATCCGATACTCAGAAGACCGGCTGCAATTCCTTGATCTTCTTGCTCTTCTCTCTGAAAGCCGGACTCAGCCACGGGATACTCGGTAATCTCCGAAGGGCTTTCATGTGCATAATAATGTCGCGTATCGATACGTGAATGATTAATCTTGATATCGTCATATTGTACCAATACTCCTCCTTCGAGCAATATTTTCTCCGTCACATTGATACGCAGCAATATCGGGAGAATAAACGATGTAACCCTGATTCGGTCATTAGTAGATCTTGTGATTATTCTGTGCAAACGACTAAAATCATTATTAAATTCGATGTTGGATAAAGTTTCACTTTCTATGTTTCGACGTTCTTCAATGTGATTGACCTGATCCTGATTCTTCGATACTCTATTGAGTTGCACGCTGATCAGCAACGTCGTTCTGGCGCCATATTTAATCTGTCTATTGATACCGACACGGTGATTCCAGTCGGTCAGTGTCCCCTCTAAGTTATTTCCGTCAAGTAAGGTGTTCACGTTCCTGCTGAGAGTTTGACTGTCCGTTGCGGTATGATAATTTGCATAGTCAAGAATATTGACAAAATTACCGGCGCCCCTGCTGCCAAGAGTTAACGACGTATGACCGAAACGGTAAAATATCTGCATGTGATGTTGATTTTCATCACCATGACGTGACAGCAGATCAAGCATACCATGAAGGTGAAAGCCGTCTCGATTCCAGGTTTGATATACGGACGCATTCTCACGACGAAGCTGCCATTCGTTGTCCTGATAACGTCTGCCCCATCGATCCAATAGAGAATGATCCAGACCGAAAAGTTGTTCGACATCTCCATATAACATACCGGCAGTTAATCCGAGCGACCTTATATCGGAGATTTCCCATTGTATTCCTGCCGTTGTTTCCCAATGGAAATATTGTTGTTCAATTCCCCTGTGGATAAATGCATTTTCTTCGCGTTCACCGAAATTCGGCGGCATATCGCGCGGTTCTGTAGCAACGCGACGATCGAGGCCGATGCCTTCTACCGTCTCCTGTATGAACCTTCCGTCACGTAAATTGCCGTTGCCGGTAAAAAATACAAACGATGTTCGTATACCAACAGTAAGAACATCATTAATACGCAGAGATGCCATTATCGAAGGAAGGTACCCTGCCTGCCTGAATTTATTGTATTGTTCTCTCTCAAGCGATACAACCGGGATGTCTATTTGCGTAACATATCCATATTGAAATGATGAATACCGGTGAAAACTATCGTAATACGGGTCAGATATATACAATTGGCGGAAAGCAGCGCCTATTACTACATTTTCTAACGAATGAGGGCGGTAGATCCAGGCAGCGGTATATTGCGGACTCCCGACCCTTGCATTTACTACACTTACCGGGATCGACCTACCGATATCCGAAAATATGTATTCTCCCGTTTCTTCCTGGGAAGGAAATCTATACATTGTCTGCTCGACTGTCGGGAGCGTTCGATAATCCGTATAGACGTAGTGCTGCGTCTCGAGATTCTTTCCAAGACGTGCCGGATTAAGAAACGCTTCCTTAAGCGGATGATCGAAAAAGCCGGGAGCTGCAATTTCGAACAATCCATGGTTGTTCGGCGATACGTTTACCGGTTTAAAGAAGAGATCGCGCTCGATAAATCCGCCCGGCAGCGTGTAAAACTGACCGAGTAGTGTCACCTGAAATAAAATCTTGCACAACCCGATTATTAAGATTATATACATTTTATTATACATAAAATTTATTCCATTCTATTTTTTTATACATCTGTATGTATTAAAACAGGAGGTGACACCCAAACGATAACTTCCAAATCTTCTAACGGTTCTTTAATATCGAAAAAGGGTATCGGACTTGTAAATCGAATGAGATATATCTTCGACCGATCGACTCCTCCATTCTCTTCGTGTTTATAATCGGGATATCTCCGTTCAATCGTTGCGTCGGGATCATATTGTTCAAGTATTATCCGTACACTATCTGCTTCTTCTGTGAGAGCATCCAATGAAACCACGGCATACGGGTCGGGCATCTCGACCACATGCTCTGTAAAACGTATAGTAATATACTCAACCGGTGCATATATACCCTCCTCAACATCGCCGGGCTGCGAGCACGAGAAGAAGGTAAACAATAGAATAGAAAATACGATTCCCCGATGGAGAGTATTAATTATATTTGAATTCATCTTTCATCTTCCTTTCTGTAACATATTATTTTATCCGGCGTTCGGATTCATCACCTTCCCCATAAACAATATTGTATCGTTCTGGTTTTCGCGTATCACAAAGAAAAACGGACGGTCGATTCGCATAACCGGCGAACCACCGGAGGTGAGCCGTATCTCAACGACCGTAACCGCTGCCGCTTCAGTTCCCTCCTCATCGACGTTGACATAGGTAAAGTGATTCACATCGCTTATAAACAATCCACCGTTTC
>PWTU01000291.1 GCA_003562775.1 Ignavibacteriales bacterium | reverse complement strand
GCGATATCCTGGTTCCATGTGCGCTTGAAAATCAGATAACACATCTGAATGCAGCAAATATTAACGCAAAAATCATTGCAGAGGGCGCTAATGGACCGACTACTCCCGAAGCGGAGGAGATCCTCATGGAAAAGGGAACTTTGATCATTCCCGATATTTATTGTAATGCAGGCGGTGTCGTTGTTTCATATTTCGAATGGCTGAAAAACCTTTCACATGTACGGTTCGGTCGCCTTGGCAGAAGATTTGCTGAATCGACTAATCAGCAACTGCTGCAGGCAATCGAAGTATCGTCCGGTGTAAAGTTTCCGGATGAAGTTGTGCGAAAGATCGCCCGCGGTCCGGACGAGGGCGACCTGGTTGATTCAGGTCTTGAGGATACGATGATTCTGGCGTACCGTGAAACACATAACATGTGGACACAGCATGATAAGAAGATAAGCCAGCGAACTGCCGCATTTATTAATTCAATCAATAAAATCGCGCAGTCCTATCTGGATCTGGGAATTTTCCCATAACAGTAGCAATTGATCGATTATAACTTCAAAGCGGGGCATTTCGGAGAGAGCCGGAATGCCCCTTTTTTATTGATTCCGAATCTAAATCCTTGTATATTACCTAATTGTAGCAACCATAAGTCCGGAACAATTTATATCATTGTAGCGTCCAGTAAATAAAGGAAAAAGCATTTTTCTATGAACAAACGTGGCGAGCAGGGAGGAAAAATATGATATCGATTGTAATTCCGTTGTTGTTTAGCTTACTTTTTGGGGGACTATCGGATGACCCGCAAAACAGCGGATCTGCAACGGAAAAGACATCAGCAAAAACTGCATTTCGTAGTGTTGAAAACAATGCATTCATAGAAGGTGAGCGGCTTGTTTTCGATCTCAGGTATGGCATTATTAAAGCCGGTGAAGGAGAGATGCGCATTCCCGAAGTCACTAACATTAATGGACGTGATGCCTATCGAGTTCAGTTGACAGCCCGTTCAGTTTCTCCGTTTTCCTGGGTGTATAAAGTAGAGGACCTGTGGGAGTCGCATCTTGATAAAAAGGGGATTTTCCCATGGAGATTTATTGAAAGAATTCGTGAAGGTGGTTACTCGCGGGATACAAATGTTGAATTTGATCACATAAATAACACGGCGGTTACAAAAGACGGTGAGGAATATTCAGTTCCGGAATATGTACACGATATGGTTTCGGCTTTTTATTATGTACGAACACTTGATTTTGATGATCTGGAACCGGGCGATATAATAACCCTGGAAAATTTTCACCGGGATTCAACCTACACACTCGGTGTATTATATCACGGCCGGGAAGAAGTAAGTGTTAAAACCGGAACCTTTGATACGATAGTTATTGAACCGCTCATCCAGGAAGGAGGACTGTTTCAGCACGACGGTGCCATCCATATCTGGCTTACAAATGATAAATTGCGTGTACCCGTAAGAATGAGAACACGTATACCGGTCGGGTCGATTACCGCCGAGTTGAGCCGGTATTCGGGTTTACGCGATGCCATCCGGGCACGAGTGCAATAACCTATGACGCGCTTTAAACGAATTGATCTCTCATCGGTAAAAACCACTTCAATAAAAAAACGTACAAGTAAAGTAGGTGTACAGGATTTTGCACAACTGTATGATCCCGCCCGCCAATCGTTTTCTCAATTCATTGATTCACTGCCGGCAATACTTGTCGCAGATGATTTTAAAAGGGTTGTTCATCACGTTGGTGACGCACGTAAAAATAAAAAACCCGTAATTGTTATGATGGGAGCGCATGTTATCAAAGTCGGATGCTCTCCCGTCATTATTGATTTGATAAAACAAAATATTGTAACTGCTATTGCAATGAACAGTGCTGCAGCAATCCATGATGTCGAAACGGCAATGTGGGGAATGACCTCGGAAGATGTCGCTGAAAATTTAATGGATGGCTCTTTCGGTATGTGGACCGAGACCGGCGAATTTATCAATGGAGTATTGAATCACTACTTTAAAGAATCGGATGCAGGCTACGGTGAGGCTCTCGGCGAAGCGCTAACAAAAAAATCCGCACCAAATCTGGAATACAGCATACTCGCGGCGGGAATATCCTCAAATATACCGGTGACCGTTCACGCTGCAATCGGTACTGATATTGTTCATCAGCAACCGACTATGAACGGCGCTGCTACCGGGGAATTATCATTTCGCGATTTCCGAACGTTATGCGATGTTGTCGGCGGACTCACCGACGGTGGTGTTGTGTTAAATTTCGGGTCTGCGGTAATCTTGCCCGAAGTGTTCTTAAAAGCATTAACAGTTGCACGAAATGTCGGTCACAAAGCAAAAGGATTTGTCACCGTTAACTTCGATATGATCCAGCACTATCGCCCGCGAGTAAATGTCGTCCAACGGCCGACACAGGACGGTGGTAAAGGATACAGCATTACAGGTCACCATGAAATAATGATCCCGCTTCTTGCGGCTGCTATTAAAGATGTGATGTATAATGATGGATGATAAGCACAAACAACCGAACAACATAGCACAACAGGAACCACAAGATCAAACCAAATTTACTGATGAGGATACCGTATTCAGCCGGTTAAATCTGCATCCATCAGTATATGCTATTCTGGCACTTATCGGTATATTTTTCTTGTATCAGATTGTCGGCGGTGGTATTACCTTGTTACTTTTCGGATTAGATTTTACCGACGACAATGTTCAGGCGATCAGGCTGGCAACTATGCTCGGACAAATTATATTTTTGTTGATACCGACATTGATACTTATACGGTTTCAAGCAAAAAATATATTCAAGTTTGTTCGTATGAAACCGATCAGTTTTGCTGAAGTATTTTTCATAACCGTCGGTGTCATTGCAGCACAACAATTCTTGCAGGGATATCTGGTGCTTCAGGATATGATCCCGTTACCCGAAGATATTAAACCGTTTATCGAGAGTATGCGTGAATCTATCGAGCAGATGTACCAAACGCTGGTAATGGTTCAAACAGTCCCCGAGTTGTTGTTTGTTATCTTTGTTGTTGCTCTTGTGCCGGCGTTTTCCGAGGAGTTTTTATTTCGTGGATTGGTGCAGCGCAATTTTGAATATTCGTTTGGACTTGCAGGAGGTGCCGTCGTTGCAGGAATTATCTTTGCATTATATCATCTCAACCCGTTTACCCTTGTACCATTGATGGTGCTTGGGATCGTTTTCGGGTTGCTGGTTTATAAAACGGGAAGTATTCTTGCTGCAATCCTGGCTCATTTTGTTAATAATCTCGTTGCGGTTATTTCAGTATACTATCGTCGTGAGGAAATATTACTCCCTGCCGAGGCCGAACCGGCAATTACCGGTACTATTGTTGTTATGCTCATCAGCGGTTTCATTGCAATTGGCTGCTGGGTATTGCTTGCAAAGGCGGCGGATGAACGACGTAAAGCTCAAGAACAGGTAAAGGAGAAAAATGATTGAATGCCCGAATTGTAAGGAACAAATACAGGACGAAGCGGAATACTGTCCGGTATGCGGAGTGCTTCTGATCGATAATCAGGATATCGAGTGTGAGAACCATCAAACGATACCGGCAGTTGCAG
>PWTU01000055.1 GCA_003562775.1 Ignavibacteriales bacterium | reverse complement strand
CCGGTTATCATGCTGACGGCGCGCAGCGAAGAGGTGGACAAGGTTGTCGGACTCGAGCTCGGTGCGGATGATTATGTGACAAAACCTTTCAGTATGCGGGAACTCATCGCCCGCATAAAGGTGCATCTGCGACGATCGCCGGAGAATAACCGGAATAGCGGTACGTTTACATTCGGAGATATTACCGTTGATTTTCAGTCTCATAAAGTAACGCGCAACGGAGAGCAGATCTCTCTTACCTCGACGGAATTTGCTCTCCTTGCATTCCTCATTAAAGAACGACAAAACGTACTTTCACGCGATAAAATATTAAATAAGGTCTGGGGTTATACGGTTTACCCCGACTCGCGGATCGTCGATACGCATATTCTGAATCTCAGAAAAAAGCTCGAGCAGGATCCGCATAATCCGGAATTCATTAAAACGCATCATGGGGTGGGGTATAAGTTTATTGGGTGATGTGACAGTTATTGGTTATCTGTTAATGGTTAATGGTACTCCTATTCACGATTAACCAAGAACAATTAACCATTAACTGAACAAAACAGATATTTCTTGACACAAAATTAACACACTTTACATACTGCCGATGTATATTGTGAATGAATAAACCAACACAATATACAAATAACCGGGAGGATTGTTATGAAAACCTATAGTCTGTTTTTCATTGTGGTGATTGCTCTGTTCATATTCGCTTTTCTTCAGGCGCAGAATAATGACGGAGAAAAGCTTTATCAGGAAGCCCTCTTTCACCTGGAAGGCACCGGAGATTATGCAAAGGCGATTGAGCTGTTGAACCGGATTGTGAAAGAACACACCGATAATAAACCGCTTGCATCACGAGCGCTTCTAAAATTGGGTATTAGCCATGAAAAGCTTGGGGAAAAAGAAGCGAAAACTGCTTACCGTCGAATCATAGAGGACTATAGCGATCAAAGGGAGATCGTACTGGAGGCGAGGTCGCGATTGCTTGCTTTAGCCGAGCGGGCGGAGACTGCAGCGACTTTTGCAGTAAAACAGGTTTGGAGCGGTTCAGATGTGGATATACTCGGCAGAATATCGCCCGATGGCACTTACCTTTCGTTTGTTGATTGGTCGACCGGCGATCTGGCGGTCCGTGACCTCCAACGGGGTGAAAACAAACGGTTAACGGATAAAGGGACCTGGTTTGAATCCGGCGAGTTTGCTCTCTACTCGTTTTTTACACCTGACGGTAAAAAAATTATCTACAACTGGTACAACGACAATGAATCGTTATTTGATCTTCGTATTATTGACAGAGACGGAGACAATGAACAGATTATATTCTGGAACGAACAAATTGAATATATACAGCAATTCGATATTTCTCCGGATGGGAAAACAATCGTCGCTGTCCTCTCCTCGATAGACCGGACAAATCAATTGGCACTCGTCTCTCTTGAGGATAAGTCGGTTCAGGTGTTAAAGTCATTTGACTGGCGTTATCCCAACAATGCACGTTTCTCACCTGATGGAAATTTCATCGCCTACGATTTTCCCCCGCACGAGGAAAGACCCGAACGCAACATCTATCTCCTTGCAACCGACGGAAGCAGTGAAGCGGTCATTATCGATCACCCGTCGGACAACCAGCTTCTTGAGTGGGCTGCAGATGAAAATGTGCTGATGTTCGTAAGCGACCGCTCGGGATCGTACGATGCATGGGGAGTGCAAATGAACGGTAAGGAATTGTCCGGCGACCTTCAGGTGATTAAACAGAATATCGGGAATCGGGTTATCCCAATGGGTAATTCGCATGAGGGGTCGATGTATTTCGGCAACATCATCGGCTCCATCGATGTATATGTCGCTTCAATTGATATAGAAACGGGAGCCACGCTCCGGGATCCGGAACCCGTTTCGAGAAGATTCCGGGGATTTAATTTGGCATCATCGTGGTCACCGGACGGGAAATCTATTGCATATAGATCAACCGGGAGATCGGGAGTGCGTCCTCAAGAACATGTTATTATGATACATAATAATGAAACAGGACAGGAACGGGAATTAATTCCCGACCTGAACCAAGCTTTTACTCCAACGTGGACACACGACGGGAAGGCTTTGGTTTTCCACGGTGAAGATAAAAAGCGAAGACAGGGTATATTTATGCTGGATTTACAAAGCACAGTAGTCACTCCGTTAGCATATGCTGAACCCGGTGAATATCTGCGCAATCCCGAATGGCACCCTGATGGACACTCTGTGATCTATATTCGCAATAATAACCGTTCCGGGATTCATTCCATCATGAAAATGGATTTGGAAACAAACGTACAATCTGAGCTGGTTACCGTTTCCCAACAAGGATATACGAACACGTATTCGCTGTCTCCCGACGGTAATAAAGTTGCATATCTCGTTCACGAAGGCGAAGCCGGTCAAGCTGTTTTTGTTCGTTCGTTAGACGAAAAAGAGGAGATGAAGGTGCTGGAAATCGAACCCCCGGCATCGATTCCGGGCGGACGGGGAAATCTCACGTGGACTTCCGACGGAAATCATATCCTCTTTGTTAAAAATGAGGATGATCAGACACCACCGATTGTAAGTTTATGGTCCGTTCGTGCCGACGGTGATGGTGAACTACGCAGGTTTGATTTATCAATGGTTGGATTAGGTGGCAGGATAAGGATGCATCCCGACGGAAAGCAACTCACATTCACCTCCGGGAGAAACGAATATGAAGTGTGGAAGATGGAGAATTTTCTCACCAGGTATGAAGAGAAGGATATCGTTGAAAATTAACCGCCGGCTCATTGATAATACCAGCAATTGAAAAGCCGTTCACGGTGCCCCTCCGGAATATTAAACGAGGGGCACCCCATGGTTTACGAAGGAGAAAATACCGGAATGGAGACTGTTCAGTACATCGATTTATTTTCCGTTATCTGCGAGTTAATGCGGATAGTGATATGGATCATGGTGAGTGTATTCCTGATGTTCGGAGGGGGAATTGTATTCTTTCTGGTGCTTGTTTGGAAATCAATCGATTCATTAGAATGCCCATCCACGATAAACCGGAAGAGATCAACTTTTTAACTGATGATTATAAGACAAGGTTATAAATCTCCGAATGAAATATTCCATGAGCCATGAAAGTCTCATCGATACTCATCGGCATTTTACTTCTTGCCGGAATAACATTATCGTTTGCCGGCGATACACCGTACCGGATATCTGTACCCCTCGGCCTCGACCGGTTTATGCCGGTTCCCGAAAAAAACCATCCTACAGAACAAAAAATTATTCTCGGCGAAATGCTCTTTTTCGATACACGTTTATCCCGTAATAATACAGTTTCCTGTGCGATATGTCATCGTCCCGATCATGCATTTGCCGACACGCACACCGTTGCAATCGGTATCGATAACCGTATCGGTCCGCGAAATGTACCGACCCTTGTTAACCGGGCTTACGGTCGAATGTTTTCATGGGATGGTAACGCGGAATCTCTTGAAAAACAGGTTCTCCTTCCGATATCCAACCCGCTTGAAATGGATATGGATGTGGATGTGCTTGTCGAACGGCTAAAAACTATCCCCGAATACAAAAAAGCGTTCCGGCGAACGTATGAT
>PWTU01000543.1 GCA_003562775.1 Ignavibacteriales bacterium | reverse complement strand
TTTCGAGTGCTTCGACTAACGACCGCTCCCTGCCCGTCGTTACGATCAACATGCCTGATTTTTCTTTTTTCTCGGTAGCGAAATAATAGGAGGTGTTTTTTATTATTTCGGTCGGTGCTATTACGCATACATACCTCTGATTACGAAAATGTACTTTCGGTTTATATATCTTCGAGAAAAAATAATGATTATTATAAACGCTGTGTGCATATCCCATTGCATCCAGTGCGGTATGATACGCAAGAACAGAGTCCTGAGCCAGCTTGCCTGCAACGAGAAACGGATCGGGATTCATTTTTCCCGGCGAGACACCCGGACGAACGGTAAAATATACTCCTTCCTTTATTCGCTCGATCATCCCCTTGCGCCGGTGATATGACAGCGTATCGTACAATGTCCTGCTTTTCTGTGTATACCCGAGGAAACCGGCGAGATCGTCTATAGTAAAAACAGGGTGTCGCTCAAAAAAGACCGGGATTTCATTATTTTTGTTTCGTCTGTTCATTAATAATATTGGTTGCTATTTATTGGAATATATCGTATAAATATACGTTATATTCTATTAATTTGCAACTACTCTTAGTAATTTTCACTCTGAACGTAATTTCAACGAATGTTGAAATCCCAAATATACTGAATTGGTTGCATATTACTTTTGAATATCGTGTTAATGTTCGATATATTCAATTAAAATGCAATATTGACGGAGAGTAATGACAAGATGTGTGGGGTCTACCTACACCAAACAGCAGCTTCGGTAGATAGATCCATCTGGGCGAAGGCATTGTGTGTGCGTAAGATGGACCACACTCTGCCGGCGCAGGTTTAAGCCCTGCGATACAACGACGAAACCCCCATAATACCAAGCCCTGAAAGGGCGAAATCAATAGCGCAGGGTGAAGCCCTGCGATTCAACGACGAAACCCCCACAATACCAAGCCCTGAAGGGGCGAAATCATTTATAAAGTACCTACCTATGATCCCCCGAAGTGATAGGAAAAAATAGTTACTCACTCGGCGCAATAAAATATACCGGCTTTAACGGCATTAAACGACGATATTCTTCCGGGATGCGATCATAATGTTCCACCCAGAGATCGAAAAACTTCTTCATGTCTATTAGCATTATTTTCCTTGTCTGATGTGTTCTCGCCTCATCTTCGGCATCTCTCGTGAAACCACCCGTTGTTACAAATATACCCACATCTTCATCGGCCAGGACGGCAACAAATGAGCGTATTCCATCGACACTTATCCGGTCTGCTCTTCGTTTAACCTGCACTTTAATTCTTGGACCTTTGATACCGAGAGGATCGCTGTATGCTATAATATCAATTCCCTTATCGGGACCTTGCGGTGCGATGTAACTTACGTAATATCCCATACCCCGCAGCAAACCTGCTACGAGCTTTTGAAAATCGTAAGGATTCATCTCTGCCAAATATTGATCGATCTCGTTCCATGCCGATTCCTCTGCTTCCTCTAATGTCGCTAATGTTGAAGCTTCTTCAATATCCTCAATATCTTCGACTTCTTCATCTGGAGTTTGTTCCTCTGCCCATTTGCGGTAGAGACTCAAAGCTTTACGGTCGAATTCTTCCGGATTGGTATAGGTTTCAAATGCTTTTCGTCCTTCATCCGTAAGTGACCATAACCCCTTCTCCTTTTGCAACCAACCCGCTTTTACGGTTGCAATAGTATGAAACCGGGCCAATTTTTCATACCTTCTGACATTGCTTTTTTCGTACGTTCCTCTCTCATATTCTGTCGGCGGCACCTCGGTTTCTAATTTTTGCAATATATCTTTTGCACGCATTCCATTAGGTTCATCCATTAAGATTTTAAAAATACCTCTTAACATTTCTCCTCTGCGTTTTGATGTAATTTCTGCCACTTTAACCTCCATTATCATTTATTGATTTCTAAAATTACTACCTCCCCCTCACATACAAACTCCTCCCCTATCCGTAATACGATTCGAAAATATGCTGATACACAAGGTCGCATTTCATTTCGTATAATTCCGGTGTGTAGGTTCTCGGCAATCCTTCATCGAGCATATCGCGGATTGTGGTAACGATCTGCGCTCTTGACTGCTGACGTTTACGCCAGTCTATTACAAGTTTTTCATCTTTTAGTTTCTTAAGAAGATCGCGGGCTACTTTCTTTACCTCCCGCTTTTCTTTTTCGGGTAACACGATATCCGGTTTTGTAAGTATATCGAAAATGGCAAGCTCTTCTTCGGTGAGATTTTCACGGACTGTACGTTTTTCTTCTTCGTTTAATTCCTGTGCGAAGGCAACCAGTTTATCGAAAAATAACTGTACATTGTATGCTCCTGCATTATACTCATCGATCAACTTCTGAAATCGTTCAAGATAATCGACGCGCATTTTATTCATTTGAACTAAAACAGTCAGTTTTCTGCTGATTGCATTCCGGAGCTTATCGGCCTGCATCCGTTTTCTTCCCTTTTCAAATTGCTTTCTCAGTGTATCGAAATCTACGTTCGACAGATCGATAAGATGTTCTGTTGATGCTATCGGTTCGCGAATTACATATCCTTTCGCGGATATAGATTTATCAAGCACTTTTTCTACCTGCTCCATCACCTCGGATATATCGGCAGGCTCTCCGGTCTCTTCGCGTATCTTCCGGGCTATCGTTACGATGAGCATTACCTCTGATTGAAACTCGGTCGCCGCCTTATCTGGAAGCATTGCCTTATACAACTGGTGGACGCGATTGCTTAACAATAAGTACCTTTTCTTCTTGTGATCGTTCACAATAATGGCATCTGCGGTATCGGCTATGAGATTGATCGTATCCTGGCTATCAGCATCTTTAAGGGATTTTAAATCGACGCCGAGTTCGTTACAAAATGAATGTAGCTCGTTTATCGCTTCACGCACAATATTAATCAACTCGCTCTTTTCCTTCACCGGCATTTCACCTTCATCAATGCTGCCGTCTGCTGCCGCACCGTATATCGCGAGCGCTTTCTGGAGATCGCGGAATACACCGATATAATCCACTATCAATCCGTTTACTTTCTCACCGAATACCCGGTTCGCCCGGGCAATGGTTTGCATCAGCGTGTGATTGCGCATCGGTTTGTCGAGGTAGATTGTCGATACTGCGGGAGCGTCGAAACCGGTCATCCACATTGCGCATACAAATACAATGCGGAAGGGGTCTCTGGGATCTTTGAATTTCTCGGCAAGATCTTCTGTATTCATACGGCGGCGGTGCGGCTCGATATCGAGTCCTTTTTCCCGGAAGTCGGCTATTTCATTCTGACCTGGCGATACGACTACGGCCATATCAGTCGTTTTCATATACTCTATCTTTTCCTGGATTTCCTCCCGCTCCTTATCGTCGGCAGCGCGTTCGAGGGAGTTTTCCAGACGGTAGATATGCCGCTTCCAGTGTTCCTGTACTTTGTCATACATCCTGACGGCCGTGGCTTTGTCGATTGAGACAACCATTGCTTTGCCGTGAAATCCCCTTCCCATAAAATGCAATACGATATCCTCTGCCACCTTTTCGAGACGGTCGTCCCTCGTGATGAGATGATACTCCCGGGCAAACTCACGTTCGAGTTTTTTCTCCTGTGT
>PWTU01000105.1 GCA_003562775.1 Ignavibacteriales bacterium | reverse complement strand
TCGGAAGCGTGATGTCCGAAATGCTCGGAATAAAATTCTGGATAGGCGTAATGGTTGCCGGTTTTCTTGTGACGGCGTATGTGATACGCGGAGGGATCGAATCCATCGGGGCGACAAACCTTATACATGTCGGATTAATGTATGCTACGCTTCTTACCGCGTATGTGATTGCGCTGGTAAAGATAGGCGGCTATGACGGATTGTTTTTGGAATTGGAGAAGGCGACGGATCCTGAAACCGTATCGCGATTCCGAAGTCCGTTCTCCGCCGGACTTGCACCGATTGCGGCATGGCTGCTGGGTGGCATATTGTCCGGCTTCGCGTCGCAGGCATCGATACAACCGGTATTTGCTGCAAAAAATATCCAGGTAGCAAAATGGTCGGCAATACTAAGCGGATTGATCATCGCACCGCTCGGTGTTATCGTGGCAACGCTGGGAATAGTGCGGCGAACGAATTTCTTTGGCTCCGAAGAAATTACATCGTTGAAACAGGCGCTGCCGAATTTACTGATGAATCCCGATTTCATACCGCCGTGGGTCGGCGCACTGGGCATTGCCGGTATTCTTGCGGCAATTCTCTCCACTGTCGGTCCGGTTATGTTTGCCATAAGCACTATATTAACAAAAGATATTTATCACCGCATTATTAAAGAGGATGCTACCGATGTACAGGTTTTGCGGATGTCACGCATCCTGACTGTCGCCGTCGGGGTGATCGTTATTCCGATGGCAATATTTTTCCGGGGAGCAATTCTTGATGCAGCGTATATCACCTATGCAATTCGTGCATCGGCAGCGATTTCGGTCTTGTTTGGGATTTACTGGATGCGAAACAAAGTTGCAGTTCCCACCCCCAAAGCCGTTATCACGGCGCTTATAAGCTCAACAGCAGCAAGCATTTTGTTTGTTGTATTTGAACCTCAGATAACCGCGCTGCTCGGATTCACAATAGATAAAGTGTATGCTGCTCTTTTCTTCGCATTAGCATCGATACTCATCGTTACACCATTAACGAATGGGGAAAAGAGAGGTCAGGGGATTGAGCGGTTTTAAGTTCTTTCCTCCGGCGCTTTGTACTCCACTCCCTTCGAAAAGTAATACATCAATGCCTGCTGGATATGGAATTGATGTTTCTCGGTAAACCCGACTGTGTGGAATGACCGTTCTATCTCCTCATCTTTTTTCTTATGCTTGTCGTTATGTTTTTTGTCCACACCTTCGCGTTTTCTCCGGTACGCCTCTTCCTGTTTTTTCTTTTCAAGTTTTTGGCGGTGTTCCCGTTCCTTTGCGAGACGATCCTCCACCACTATTTTTATCTCACCGGCGTCATCCTTTTCGGTTTTGATGTCGGCAGTGGTGCTCGGTTCGTCAAGTTCATCGAGTGATTCAAGTTCTTTCTGAATTCGTTCGAAAAACCCGCTTACTTCGGCTTTCTTTTTCTTTTGTACGGATGTAATCTCGATTTTATATTCATTCCCGTCCTGCACAAACGACAATTTTTCGATTTCATCCCATGTTAATCCTCTCCGGGTGCGGCCGAGATAAATCCCCTCTTTTCCTATGATATTGATAAAGGTTAGTTGACTCAACATGCCCCCGAATCCGATAAGCAACGCCGAAAGTGCGGAAAGGAGCGCTTCGGAACGTATGTAAATTGCGATGAGTAATGCAATAAGAGCTATTACGATATATATTATCGTCCGGGTTTCCTCCGGAGAAATCCATCGAACAACTATTTCACCATACCCCCACTCGCGATTTATGCTGTAGAGGCGGTACGCCTGAATAACAATTAACGCACCGAAGGCTGCGACAATGATTACCAGTAATAATGAATACTCCATACTTTTATTCTATCCTTTTGGTACAACTACATCGTACCATTGTTTTTTCTTGCGTTCCCCGATTTCATCGATATGCAGGTGTTTCACTTCTGTATATTCTTTTAATCCTTCGACGCCGAATTCACGACCGATGCCGCTCTGCTTGTAGCCGCCGAACGGCGCTTTTTCGGAAATAAGATGCCATTCGTTGATCCAAACTGTTCCCGCACGGAGCCGCCGGGCTATCTGCTCTGCTTTTTCCTTATCTTTCGACCATACGCCTGCAGCCAAACCGTACATCGAGTCGTTTGCCATAGCTATGACCTCGTCAATGTCTCTATAAGTTATAACAGTAAGAACCGGCCCGAAAATTTCCTCCTGTGCAATTATCATCTTATTATCGACTTCGGAAAATATTGTTGGTTCTACAAAGAATCCTTTTTTTAATGTTTCATCGTTGGGTTGTTTCCCGCCGATTAAAACTTTTGCACCTTCTTCGACTCCTTTTTTAACGTATCCTAATACACGGTCCTGTTGTTTTTTCGAAACCAACGGACCAATATCGGTTGCTTTGTCCATCGGATCACCTATAACAAGCTTCTTGGTTTTTTCGACAAGCTTTCCGATAAATTCATCGGCAATGGAATCGGGCAAAAACAACCGGGCGCCTGCCTCACAACACTGTCCCTGATGATAAAATATAGCATACATCGATCCGTCGAGCGCCATATCCATATCTGCATCATCGAGGATAATATTTGCCGATTTGCCGCCGCACTCGAGCGTGCATCGCTTCATCGTTTCCGAAGCCATCGCCATTACTCTTCGACCGATTGCCGTTGAGCCGGTAAACGCAATTTTGTCAACCCCCGGATTTTTGACGAGCGCTTCACCCGCTTCCTGTCCGTAACCGGGGATGATATTTACGACACCCGGCGGGAATCCGATTTCATCGATTATCTTTGCAAGCTCCATAGCCGTTGCCGGCGTCTCCTCCGACGGTTTAAGTACAACGGTATTGCCGGCTGCGAGTGCGGGACCGAGTTTCCAGATAGCCATTTTTAACGGAAAATTCCACGGTATAATTGCACCGACTACGCCCATCGGTTCTCGGACTGTAATATTCCGGCTGAATCCCGGTTTGTTCAACCCTTCAACCGGTTCAGTGAGATCGCGCGCTGCAAGTTTTGAAAAGTAATACATATTGCGGGCGCTAAGATACACATCTTCTTTCGCCTTCCGGTATGTCGATCCCGAGTCCCTCACTTCAAGTATAACCAATTCTTTGAATTTTTCATTTATCTTATCGGAAATCGCTTTAATCAGAGCGCTCCGTTCGTCTTTGCTCATTTTTTGCCACTGCCCATCGTCGAATGCCTTCCGTGCGGCTGCAACCGCTTTATCCACATCCGGTGTAGTTGCGCAATCAACGCTGGCGACAGGTGATTGATCGAACGGATTGACCGACTGTATTTTTTTCCCTTCTGTCGACGAAACGAACGCTCCGTCTATGTAAAGTTGATATTCCTGCATTATTTCCTCCCGTTTTATCTTGAAAAATGTTAAAACCTGTATACTGTAAAAATCAATATCATTAATAAAAATATGGATTGAATTCGTGTATATTGACTTTGCCTATTATGGACCCGCAAAATCTCACCCGGGAGTTTCGGGTTGTCTTTGCCGTCGATGAGCTCCTGATATATTTTTCGGCGTTCTTTACCGACGGTCATCGATGAATAGGCGCCCGTCACAACCATAACGACAAAGATCAACAATTTGCCGGTTAACCATGCGTGAG
>PWTU01000545.1 GCA_003562775.1 Ignavibacteriales bacterium | reverse complement strand
TCTTATCATTGTTGTACCGGACTACGATCTCGTTGTCGTTGTACGATGGATTCAACGGATGAAACGTGATGAGTTTATTGCAAAGATATTAACGGCGATCGTCGATTAATGAGCTAACCCGAATACAACAGCGGATTTAAATGTGTTGCCGCGAGATCGCCCGGTTTCGCTCCGGGATGAAATACTTCCATATCCACTTTACGATGTTTGTTGTCGGGTTCCATTATGCGCGTTCCGTCGGCATAATAGATGACGGTCATAACTTCACGCCGTTTAGTGCTGTTATTACCGGACGATGCGTGCATGGTCCACCCCGCATGAAAAGTAGCGTCGCCCGCTTTCAGCTCGTTCGTAACGACAGCGTATCCTATTTCTTCGATTTTTTTTTCATAGAGAGCGTTCGAGTCTTCGGAGATCGGGATATCCCCCACGCTGCCGTCGTTCTGGGAACCGACCGCAAATTTCAATGAACCCATATCTTTATCGACATCCACAAGCGGCATCCACATTGTAATCGTATTTGTTGTGTCGAGCGGCCAGTAGTACTGATCCTGATGCCATGGCGTCGGCAGCCCGCCCGGTTCCTTGAACAATGCCTGATCGTGATAGAGCCGTACTCCTTTTACGCCCATCAAATCCGCTGCGATTTTGGCAAAACGTTTTGCGATGACAAACCGTTTTACCATTTCGTCCTTTTCCCATACATTGGTGACCTGTGTGAAGTAGGAATTGTAGTTATCGACGACCTGCGATTCCTGAAGTTTCTTTCTCTCTTCAAAATAGTTTGCAACTGCATCTTCGATGTATTTTCTGAATAGGTCCACTTCATCTTTCCGGAGAATGTTTCGAATCAGTATACAGCCGTCGCGTTTGTATTGCCGCGATTGTTCATCGGTGATTCGATACGGCTCCTCAAGGAACTGTAGTTGAGCTTGAGACATGGTATTTCCTCCCTATACTATTTTAACCGACGCATTATCTTTACGAATTAGATATGATATACAGTACGCTCCGATTCCCGCTATCGTAAAATACAAAATTGCCGTGAAATATTCACCGAATAATAATTTACCCATGCCAAAAAGCGCCATATAAACCATGACGACGCCGGCGATCCAGCATAGCAGAAGTTCTTTGAATACAAATGACGGGGTGATGTCGGGCACCTGAACGGCAATCGGTTCCCACAATTTGCCTCCCGGCTTTACCCGTTTATAAAATGAAAGCAGGACCTCGACGTCGGTCGGTTTTGTCAGATAGGTAACCAATAACCAGGCGACAGTGGTAAATCCTGCTATATAAAATAATGAATACGGAAACCTGAGATACACCTGCAGGGGATCGTCCGGTGAAATATTCGTCGCCCAAAAATAGATCGAAAAATAGAAAATTAGAGGAGCGATCAACGCGGTTATTTCGCTCCAGGCGTTAATCCGCCACCAGTACCATCTGAGAATTAAGACCAGCCCGACGCCGCTGCTTGCCGTTATAATAAATTCCCACGCAGCTGTAATTCTTTCCAGTCGTGCTGTGACAATTAACGAGAGTATAAGAATCAGCAGCGTTGCGATGCGGGACGCGAACACGTAATGTTTTTCGGAACGCCACCGAACAACAAATCGTCTGTAAAAATCATTGATTGCATACGATGCACCGAGATTCAACTGTGTCCCCAGCGTCGACATATAAGCGGCAAAGAACGCAGCGATGAGAAGTCCGAGCAAACCTGCGGGGAGATAGTCGCGCATTACCATGACAAATCCATCACCCTTTTCACCGTAACCGAGATCGGGATACAGTATCAAAGTACATAATGCGACGATGATCCAGGGCCAGGGGCGGATTGCATAATGAGCGACCGTAAACCATAACGTTGCGTACAATGAGTTTTTCTCATCTTTTGCAGAGAACATCCGCTGTGCAACATATCCCCCGCCTCCCGGTTCGGCGCCCGGATACCAGGATGCCCACCATTGCACGGCGAGATGTGCAATGAACGCAGCGACTGATAAGGATAACACTTCGGCTGCGATATTACCCTGACCGATGACCGGAGTGAAACGAAGGGTCCCTTCGGGAAGTTTATCGATTAAATTTGCCATCCCGCCGACTTCGGGTAAATTTATCGCAATGACCGCGAGAATAATGGTGCTTGTCATTGCAACGGTAAATTGCAGTATATCGCTAACGGCGATTCCCCATAGTCCGGCAAGTGAGGAATATATACCCACGAATACCATGATGCATCCGACATACAGGAGTGCCGCGCTGAAATTGAATCCGAGAATAGAAATATGTTCAATACCGAAGAATGTTAGTTCAGGAAAGAGAACGCGGATGATCTTTTCAAGTGCAAGGTTAACCCACCCGATAACAATGATATTCATAAACAAACCCACGTAAATGGATCTGAAACCCCTGAGAAATGCAGCCGGTTTTCCGGAGTATCGCAGCTCAATAAATTCCGCATCGGTAATAATGCCTGCGCGTCTCCACATTTTCGCAAAGAAAAAGACCGTCAGCATGCTCCCGATGAGCATGTTCCACCAGAGCCAGTTGCCCGCGATCCCGTTGCGGGCAACGAGTTCGGTCACGGCGAGCGGCGTATCTGCGGCGAACGTAGTGGATACCATTGCCGTCCCTGCAATCCACCACGGAAAGCTTCTGCCTGATATAAAAAACTCACCGGTATTTTTACCTGCTCGGCGGGATAAGTAAATACCAATAGATAAAAGTATAAGGAAGTATATACCGATTATAAAGTAGTCGATGGAGGCCATGGATACTCCGGAGTTAGTTGATAGCTAATCGATGCGATAAAGAATTGAAAAATATACGTACCAATTCATATAAAATCAATGTATATTCAATCGATTTCCTGTTTCCGGTAAACCGGCGCACCTTTTTTTATTTGTTTTACATTTAAATTTTCATCGGGGAGCCGCTCGTTTGCTCCGATTATTAAATAACCGCCGAGTCGGAGACGGTGGAGTATTTCGGTTGTGAGAGAGTTTCTCACCTGTTGATCGAAATATGTAAAGACAAGATTTCGGCACAGTATGATATCAAACGGTCCGGCGGGCATATCGCGTCGAATGTCCTGCTGGAGGAATCGAATATCTTCTGTATATTGACGTTTAATTTGATAGAAGGAATTTTTCCGGTCAAATCCGGCTTGTAATATATCCGGAGGCAGTTCCTTTAATGCGCCTTCGGGAAAGCGTCCCTGTTGTGCTCGTTCAAGAACCGTTTCATTCCGGTCGGTTGCAACGATATTCAGACGGAGATCGTCGGGTGCAATCCGGATATGCCAGAGTAATTGCAGCGAGTATGCTTCTTCACCGTTGCAGCATCCTGCACACCAGCATCGTATTTTACTCCGTCGTTCTTTTCTTGCTTCTGATATGAGATCCGGAAGGACCACCTTCTCAAGTAACTCAAATACACCGCGATCACGCCAGAATCGTGAGATGGTAATATCGAGGAAGCGATCGAGGGTGTTCCACTCTTCCGGGTATTGTTTGATATAATCGAAATAGTCGATGTAGTTATTGATTCTGAGTTGGTGCATCCGCTGAGATACACGCCTGCAAACCTGACGCCGTACCTTCCGGAAGCCCGGCCAACGGTAGCC
>PWTU01000351.1 GCA_003562775.1 Ignavibacteriales bacterium | reverse complement strand
TTTCTTCGAGATGATAGATAATGTTCACTGTTTCATCGTCTTCAAAGATAAGTCCGGTTTGTATCGATTCGGGTTTGAAATAGTTAAGCCGCCGCAGCGCACGAACGCTGCGGATCAGGTTCTCACGGGAAAAATATTCTCCGGGAATCGTATAAAGTTCCCTGCGTATGACACGTTCGTGGGTTCTCGTATTACCTCTGATTATAACCTGCCCGATGCGAAAACGGTCGGGTTCATTTTTATCGATCTGGACTTCGACACTCCCGATGGCGATACGTTCTGCTTCCAACCTCCCGATAGAGGAAAACGGATCGCCCCAGGTATCATGGACATTTATTTTAGCCGCCTGAACCGGAACTGCAGTAATGAAGAATCCGCAAACAATTATTATCGCATGAAATCGCATATTGAGACATTAACCTCCATCGATTCCATAATTATCAATGGTCAACAATGTAATTTAAGATACGAAAATAAAATATACTTTGTGGTTTTGGAATGATATGCGTGGGCGAACGAGTTAAACGATTCAAAATCGAGGCGGTTCAAATAAGGTGCGTTGCTACCGACATACTTTATGCAAACCGCTAACGCCTCACCCCCTGCCCCTCTCCCCCGATAGCTATCGGCGGAGAGGGGAGTCGGGAGAACGTACCTGCACAATGGAGGTAGAGTGCTATGCGTTTAGAATGTTACGACATGGTACCCCTTATCGAGATATTGCTTCAGACTTGGATGACCTTCATATTCATCGAGCAATTGAACACCGCTCGATTGAACTGCGTTTTTAACACCAAAAGCATTTGCACAAAAGCTACACACACCCGACACATTATCTTTTATTGCATTATAATGATTATGCAGCTTATGATCCTTCTTTTCCAGCTCAGGTACCCATTTGGCGCCTGCACCGTCGAAAATAAGCATTACATCCTCGTTCGATTCTTTATACTCCTTCGCTAATTCCAGGGCATTCAACATTCTTCCCATATTTTCGTGACTATCCGTATCTGCCATTACTACGACTGCCGCTTTAGACATTTAGATTACTCCTTTCCTTAAATGTGTTAGTTAATATATCCTGTTAGTTTCTTACACAACTCATCTACACTGATTTGATGCGTTATTCGTTCCTTGATTTTTCCGCTTTCGGGATCGATGAGCAGCAGCAACCCGGTCTGCCCTCCGAATTCCTTTTGAACATGATCAAGACCGAGAAGCCGTGCATGCAGCACAGATTGTTCCTGTGCGAACTCATCGGTCTGATCGAATACTGCAAAGAGTATCGGCTTTCCTTTGAATTCCGGTTTGACCTCATCGACTTTCGGATCGAGCGCTTTACATTTTCCGCACCAGTCGGCATACATGCGTAGCGCAATCAGTTCTGCTTCCTCCGGATTATCGTTTGTCGCAGCCGGTAAAGCGACAAGAACAACCATGATGAATGCCATCATATATTTCATAACCTTTCCTCCTTTTATAATTGTTGTTGGGTTTGTTTATTTTTTCTGTATCCATTATAATATATTTTATACCGGAATACTGTCAGAAGGATGACATATCAGTAACAGGGAATTATATACCATTCTAATTGTTAATACACTATGTATCATTAAAACTTTTTCGAGAGGATTATTATGAATGTATACCGAAACCCACACTATGTCGTTTTCATTCCGCTTATGGTTTTGTTTCTTGTGATTGAACTCGATGCCGGTAATGATCAAAACATTGCCCGCTCACCCGTGGAGGTCTGCGCTGCAACGCCGGGAACAACGCTGCCAGCTACAAACGTAAAAACAGTTGACGGAAATCAGTACTCGATTGCAGAGTCGGTTACGACAACACCGGCTATCGTCATTTTTTACCGGGGCGGCTGGTGTCCGTATTGCAACATGCACCTGCAGGAGCTCCGTACCATCGAGGATGAACTTATTGAAATGGGATACCGGATTTATGCGGTGAGTCCGGACACACCCGAAAAACTCTCTGAAAGTTTGGATTCACATAATATGAAGTACACCCTCCTTTCCGACAGCGATCTTTCTCTCGGCAGGGAATTAGGCATTGTATTTCGTAAAGAACAGGAACAGGTCGAACGGCTCCGTGAACACGGAATGGATATAGAAGAATATTCCGGTCAGGATCACAATCTGTTACCGGTACCCGCAGTGTTCATTGTCGGAACCGGCGGAGAATTAAAATTCACTTTTGTACACCCCGATTACCGCATCCGGCTTGATTCAACGGTCCTGGTCACCGCAGCCCGCTCGCTTCTTGATGAAGACTGGAATATACAACGATAATTTCTGATCATGACCACAGACCACAACACTGTTTCTATTTATTTCTTGCTGAAAAAGTCCGGCTTCGACTCCGCTTAGTCTTACAAAAGCGTCACTCCGAGCGGAGTCGATGAGTGAATACCAGTTTTTCTGTGAGAACTATTTATACATTTGGTGTAGTGGTTTGTGGTCATTGTCGGATTTTTATTGTGTATAAATTTCACTATCTGGATAAAACGCAAGCCAAGCAAATGCAAAGTGATTGCCGTGAAAGATCCATGAAAGCTGTGTGCCTTTAAGTTCACCTTCAACGGCTTTCCCGGTGATATTCCATCTCGTACCGGTTTCGTTATCGATAAAACCGTCATTTGTCTTTTTAAAAGTAAGCCGCTGGCCGTTCACCACCGGATCGAATACGCTGACTGCACCGACATCCCTTCCCTCCCGGATATCCGGGGTATCGAGAACCGAGACGGTACCTGCCTGGTGGAATATCACGATCGGTTTTCCGAACGGCTCGTCGTTAATAACGCCTTCTTCCTTAATGGCAGTCAGAGGATAAATCCGGCGATTATCATTGACCGTAATGTCGATAACCCGTTCCATTGCCGGTAACCGGTCATCTACTTCACCGTCGAATAACCGCGGCCTTTCGACGCCGAGATCGTCGTATTGGACATAAGGATTTGAGCCATAATCCCGCAACGCTCCGGTTTCTGTGGAGAGTACTTTTCCATCGGGATAGCTTTCGGTAAACTCCTCAAAGGAAATAAGCAATGACGGCACCATCGTCAATTGCGCTCCTGCAAGCTTACCGACAATCCCCTGACCGCTAAGCTGTTGCCACCACGTTTCGGTTTGCCGGTCCCACATTACAAGGTCGCTTTTACGCAACATACCGGATGTACCGAAATCAAGCAAATATACTTCTCCATCATGTACAAGCCGCCTGTCAAATACAATTGCAGCATTGCAAAGCGGACAATATGTAACCGATACCGGTTGACCGCCGACAACATCATTAACGATTTCATGGTGCATCAATATACTTAGAGGATATGCCCTGGCATCACCTTCGATATCCACTACCATGACGGGTTCGTGTTCAAAATAGGTGTCTTTTGCACGATCAATGTTCCAGTAAACCGGGTCGTCTATCGGCGGTATCCTGTCTCGCGGAAGCAATGCAACAATCTCATCGAGATCGACGATGCGGTTTTCCTTGTCCGTGTTCCAGTGCTGTCCCACGCGCTCGATGTTACGCTGCGCGGACAGGGGTAAACTAATGAGAACAACGAGTAGTAATCCGATTAATTTCATAGTAACACTCCTTTGGTAATATGATTCAACTTTCATAT
>PWTU01000104.1 GCA_003562775.1 Ignavibacteriales bacterium | reverse complement strand
GCGATTTCGTCGATGCAAACGGCCACAATTGGGGTACGTATGCGATTCATTCTACTGCCGGGTATGTAGGAAACTCAATTTTTCCGGTTAAGCATGATCAGACTGCGAAGTTTGAGCCGCCAGCTGTCATTGTAGACGGTGTTAATGTAACGGCACATCATTTACAACAAATCGACGATTATGATCCCGATCAAATACCGGATCGCATTGTAACTAATGTTGTGAACACCTCAATGGGACTGACCGTAACCCGGAAAATTCTGGCTTTTAGTCAGCAACATCATGATAACTACCATATTCTGGAATATACATTTGAAAATACGGGAAAAACCGGGTATAGCGATGATGTAGTTTTACAACAAACACTCAAGGATTTGTATGTTAGTTTCCGGGCGCGTTATAGCTGCGGTCGTGAGGGAACCTGGAGTATCGGTCACAGTCAAACGTGGGGCGCACATACCTGGATGACGAAAAGAGGAGAAGATTATCCCGAACATGTAGGTCAGCCGATAACCGAAGATAATCCGATTGTCGATTGGCTGCGGGCGGGTTTTGGCTGGGCAGGACAGAACCGTAATAATTCATGGGATAATATCGGCGGTCCGTTCAGAACGGGCGATGGTCGTTTGCGTTCGGTGCAACATGTCGGTCAGGGAGTACTGCACGTAGATAAAAGTGGCTCAGATAAATCTGACGATCCATACCAGCCGTTTTTGCTCGGATGGCATTCAGGTGACTCCTACCCATCTATTGGAGATATGTCGCCCGGTTCCGAGTCGCAGATGGAACTACTGTATGAAATGTTAGCCGGAGAGGTGTATGGTTCAGGCGGAAACTACCGTATGGATGAAGCATATATGCATCAACATCTTGACCCCGGTGCATCTGTTGGTGTCGGTGGAGGTGCGGCTGTATGGCTGGCATTCGGACCGTTTACTCTGGAGTTCGGAGAGAGTATAACTATTGTAATTGCTGAAGGTGTGGATGGATTAAGCCGTGAAATGGCGGAGCAAATAGGCAGGCGATGGAAAGAAGCATTCGACGATCCGTCGGATACCGGACCGTTTACCTTACCCGACGGTTCAACAACAAACGATAAAGATGAATTTAAAAACGAGTGGGTGTATACAGGTAAAGATTCGATTATGCAGACCTTCGGTCGTGCATACAGAAGCTTTCAGAAAGGGTATAACATTCCGCAGTCGCCCATGCCGCCTCCGGTGTATGATATAACGTCCGGCGGCGATCGAATTATGCACCAATGGGCGCCCAGTCCGTCCGAAGGCGAACCGGGGTTTGCGGGATACCGGATTTACCGGGGTGTCGGCAGACGGGATACGACATATCAAAAAATTGCCGAGGTTGGACCCGGGGTAACAAGCTTTGACGACACCGATGCCCGGCGCGGTGTATCGTATTTCTATTACATTACCGCCTATAATGATGGGAGCAATAATACAAGCGGAGAAACGAACCCGACCGGTGAATTAGAAAGCGGTCGTTTTTATACCCGCACCACGGAGCCGGCTTTCTTACAACGTGAAGCCGGGCGATCACTCGATGATATACGGGTTGTGCCGAACCCGTATAATATCCGGGCAAGACATTTGCAGTATCCCGGTGAACCGGATAAAATTATGTTTCTCAATGTTCCGGGGCAGTGCACCATACGAATATACACCGAACGGGGTGATTTGATAGAAACAATCGAACATACCGACGGCAGCGGCGACGCAACGTGGCAATCTATAACATCTTCCCGCCAGATTGTTGTAAGCGGAGTATATATTGCACATTTCACGGTGACCGAAGATCAGTATGATTCGGCTACGGGTGAGTTGCTGTACCGGGCGGGCGATTCGGCGTTTAGAAAGTTTGTTGTGATTCGATAAATCGAGGAATAATTTTTTAAGAGGTTTAAAAAAATGAAAATCAAAATTATTATAACAGCGGTCCTGGTCGCAGCTTTGTTTATAAGCTGCGATCAAGACTACCCCGATACGTTGTTTGATCCTGATTATACGGGAAACCCGGCGCCGGTTGTCAACACAGTCGATCCGGCGGACAGTTCACTCGCCGGAGTCGGGATTATTACAATTTCGGGTAGTAACTTTTCTCCGGTCAATCATGAAAATATGGTTTATATCGGATCGAAATCGTCAGAGATACTTGAATCTTCGGAAACACGACTTGTGGTTCGGGCGCCGAATGAAATAGGGGATTCGTTACTATTGCGCGTTGCTGTGACCGATGCAATTAGCTTCAGCAATAAACTGTATTATTCACTCCTACCGGCCATCGAGAGGTACGGTGATCTTTCCGAGGCGCACGAGCCGTGGGGTGTTGCTACCGATGCTGACGGAACTGTGTATGTTTCTGTTTCGCAGGGAGGGAATTCTCTCGGCATTCAGAAAATCCTTCCGGATGGAAGTTTAGAAGAATATGTCCCTCCGAGAATTCCCCGGTACGATGCAATGAAATTCGGTCCGGACGGTCATCTCTATCTGGTTCGGAATATCCGACTTATTGCACGGGTTCCCCCGGGTGGAGGCACAGAAGAAAACTGGTTGCCGTTTCCTGCCGGAGCACGGCTTATAGATATGGATTTTGATGAATACGGATACTTATGGGCAGTTGGAAATAACGAAGTAATTTACCGTGTTCAGATGGATGATAAAAGCATCGAAGAATTCGATTTTGTCGCAGATATAAAGTCTGTACGCTACTTCGATGGTTATCTATATGTATCTGCCGTTACGCAAACCGGTAATGGCGCGCAATCGAATGTCTGGCGATTCACCGTTGACAATACAGGAAATCTCGGCAATCCGGAAATTTATTTTGCATTTTCGGAAAAATATGGCAATAACAATGCAATTGCACTTGCGATTACATTTTCAAAAGACGGTCATCTTTACATCGGGACCGATGGTCCTGCCGGTATTATAGTAGTCCATCCGGGCGGGAATGAATGGGAACCGTTATATCCCGGTCTTATATTGCCAAAAGGAATTGCATTTGCCTGGGGTGATGGACCGAACCTGTATTATTCGCGGGGTCAGGCAGGAAATATCAGTCAAGCGCTCATACGCGTTAACATGCAGCGTGAAGGAGCTCCGTATTTCGGTATTAAATAATTCCATCTGAAAAATCAGGCTTTCCCGGCCCGTCGGGAAGGGATAAATACCAGTTTTTCAGTGAGAAATAATAAATATTATGTATAATCAAATCAATTAAAAGGAGGTGACGCAATAATATAAATGACTAAATAATTTTTAATTTCTGACTTTATCAAAAGGAGAAGTAAAAAAAATGAATAAAATTGCTTGTTATGTTATAATAGCGTTGTTGTGTATTCCATTTATCGGTTTAGCTCAGTGGGAGTACGAGACATTCATTGCCGATACGATGTTTCCTGCCAACGGTTGGACACACGGTATAGCCGTTGACGGTGAGAACAAGGTATGGTCTCATAGTTACTTTACCGTTCTTAGCAGCTTTGTGACCCAGGCGGGGGATACGATCGGAGTCGATCCGTTGTGGATTATGGATGAAGACGGCGCACCGGTAGACAGTATAAAATATGTGATGCTTGACGGTGAAGAATTCCCGCTTCGCAACGGACGGGGGTTACGCGCCGATCACG
>PWTU01000331.1 GCA_003562775.1 Ignavibacteriales bacterium | reverse complement strand
TTCTGTTATTCTCCTCCTGGAAATGCTTCAGGAGGGCAACTGGCGCAGGGACAAACTATTTTCAATTTCAAGAGGTGAACATAATTCACCCGCTCTTGATCATCAGCCCAGGCGGGAACAGCCCGCCTGTGGAATCCATAAGTATCGGGAAGCAACGCAGTATGTCCAACGGGTTAAAAAATTTAACAACATCAGAGCTGATCACTCAGCTTTGCAAAAGGCAACTGACTGATTTTAAAGGGGTTTAGTTATGAAAAAATTGATTTCATTGTTTTTTCTGTATATTCTTATGTCTATTTTCTGGGCTGTTCCATCAATATCAGAGGCCCAGTTAGTATCCCAAACAGAACGTCAGGCCCTGATTGAACTATACAAAAGCACTCAAGGCGATTCATGGCACGACAACGACCAATGGAGACGGGCTCCTCTAGCTGCTGATGGTTTCAGCAGAAGAGGAACAGAACATAGATGGTATGGTGTTACTGTAGTTGGAGGTAACGTAACAGAGATTAATCTGTTCAATAACAATCTAGTCGGAGAGGTACACCCTGAAATTGAGAATCTGACTAATCTTGTAGCTCTTAACCTCGGAGGCAATGAGCAAATCTCATTTCCGCCCGAGATCGGGAATCTGACTAATCTACGGCAGCTTCACCTCGTGGGCAACGAGTTCAGCTCTATTCCGCCCGAGATTGGGAATCTTGAAAATCTTGAAGAACTTAATCTGACAAGAAACAAGCTCAGCTCGATTCCGCCCGAGATCGGGAATCTTGAAAACCTTGAAGTTCTTATCCTCGACCGCAATCTGTTCAGCTCCATTCCGTCTGTGATCCTGAATCTGAATAATCTCAGCCAGCTTTACCTCGCCCGCAACGAGCTCAGCTCCATTCCGCCCGAGATCGGGAACCTTACAAATCTTTTATCTCTTGACGTGAGTGTAAACCAGCTCAGTTCAATTCCGTCTGAGATCGAGAATCTCGCTGATCTTAGATTTCTAAACATCGGAAGCAACGATCTTAGCTCCATTCCCCCAGAGATCGGCAATCTGACTAATCTCTTAACTCTTAGTCTGGTAGACAACCAGCTCAGCTCGATTCCTCCAGAGATCGGGAATCTGACCAATCTCCAATCTCTTGGTCTTTTTGGCAACCAGCTCAGCTCGATTCCTCCAGAGATGGGTAATCTTGCAAATCTTGAGCTTCTAACCCTCAGAGGCAACCAGCTCAGCTCGATTCCTCCAGAGATGGGGAATCTTGCAAATCTTTTGGCTCTCTCCCTCAAAGACAATCAGCTCAGCTCAATTCCTCCAGAGTTCGGGAATCTGACTAATCTTGGAAGTCTTGACCTGGTAAACAACAAGCTCAGCTCCATTCCGCCAGAGTTCTTTAACCTTGCTGCCCTTGAATATCTTTACCTGGACGATAACCAGCTCAGCTCCATTCCGTCTGAGATTGGAAATCTTGCCAAGCTTAGAGTTCTTAGCCTCGACCTCAACAAGCTCAGCTCCATTCCGTCTGAGATCGGAAATCTTGATAAACTCAGAGCCCTTGGTCTGAGGGGCAACCAGCTCAGCTCCATTCCGGCAGAGATCGGTAACCTTGCTGAGCTTAACATTCTTTACCTGTTCAATAATAAGCTCAGCTCCATTCCGTCTGAGATCTGGAACCTTTCTGAGCTTAGAATTCTAGACCTCGAAAGCAACCAGCTCAGCTCCATTCCGTCCCAGATCGGGAATCTTGAAAATCTAACAGAGCTTAACATCGGAAACAATGAGCTCAGCTCCATTCCGCGTGAGATCGGAAATCTGGCTAAACTTGAGATTATTCGCCTGGGCAATAACAAGCTCAGCTCTATTCCTGATGAATTCTGGGATTTGACTGATCTTGTTATTTTCCATCTAAACGATAACCAGATAAGCTCGATTTCACCTGCGGTCGGGAATCTGACTAATCTTGAAAGTTTTGGTCTGGAAGGCAACCAGCTCAGTTCCATTCCGCCAGAGATCGGGAATCTTGCCAATCTTGACAGAGTCAACATCGGCTATAACCAGCTCAGTTCCATTCCGCCTGAGATCGGGAATCTTGCCAATCTTGCAAGTCTTCATCTGCAGAATAATCAGCTCAGCTCCATTCCGTCTGAGATCGGTAATCTTGAAAAGCTATCTGTTCTAATCCTTAATAGCAATCAGCTCAGCTCCATTCCGTCCGAGGTCGGCAATCTAGCCAATCTTCTCATCTTAGGCCTAGAAAGCAACAAGCTAAGCTCCATTCCCCCTGAGATCGGCAATCTTGTTGAGCTTGGTACTCTTAATCTAAACAACAACCAGCTCAGCTCAATTCCGCCGGAGATCGGGAATCTTATAAGGCTTAATTATCTTCGTCTAAACGACAACCAGCTCAGTTCAATTCCGCCCGAGATCGGGAATCTTGTAAATCTTGGACTTCTTCACCTGCACGACAACCAGCTTAGATCAATTCCGCCCGAGATCAAGAATCTTGACAGTCTTGCTGAACTTTTTCTGCACAATAACAAGCTCAGCTCAGTTCCAGATGAGCTCTGGGGTATGATTAATCTTGTTGTTCTTCGTCTAAACGATAATCAGCTCAGCTCCATTCCCTCTGAGATCGGGAATCTGACAAATCTTGTGAGACTTGATTTATCCAATAACAAGCTGGAAGGTCCAATACCGTCAACAATCAAGAATCTTACCATACTTAAAGATCTGGACATTCGTAATAACCATCTATACACAACCGATTCCGATCTTCTGGCATGGTTAAATGAGTTTGATCCTGACTGGGAAGCTTATCAAGACAAGCTTGCAAAGCTCATTCCCGGGGTGTTGATGCTCCTTATGGATGATGAGTGATTTGTAGATTTACATGACAGGGATTTAGACATTCTTTCTGGGGGTCTTGCAGATTGTTTTTCCGGGGCCAGGCAGCCCACATGACCGACTGCGAAGGTATTATTCCGGATACCATGAGACACTCTGAAGGACCCTCTAGGAGCCCGGGCAAAAAAATCCAGATCACATTTGTCTGGACCACCTTTCTTGGAGGCCTTGAGAATAGATTCTGAGGCTTCAGATTTTTTTGGTGGTTATCTGTAAACTGCCCCTGCCAGTTCTTCAAAACGCTGCAGATCTTGGGGAGATCTGGACAAGACCTGCCGGGTCAGGTTCACCATGTCCGACTCCACAGCAATTTCGGCCAGCCTGGGCGGGGATATGCGCCAGGCAAGGATGATCTGGCGCCTGATCAGGTCTTCAAACTCCTCATTCCAATAATCGCGGCAAGCTCCCGCCAGGTTCAATCTCCAGAACATCAGGCTTCTCTTGGCCGGCGCGGCATAAATGGACATCTTAAGCGCCGCCAGAGTGTCCGGGGAAGGGCCGTTGAAGATATAGCTGTATCCGGCCAGTCTGGCCCAGGCATGGGCATGGGCCGGGTCTCTGGCCAGGGCCATGTGAGCCGATTCCTGTCCTTCCACCAGGGCCTCGGCTCTAAGCTCACGGGGCAGTTCGTGGTTAAAGACTATGAACTGGCTGAGAAGTCCTGGCAGGTGAAGATGCCTGCCTGGGAGCACGGCCTGTTCCAGGTTCCGGCTCTGTTCCCAGACCTGAACAAGGGTCTTGGGTGAAACAGG
>PWTU01000161.1 GCA_003562775.1 Ignavibacteriales bacterium | reverse complement strand
TGGGGAAAGATCATACTCGAGAAAGGTAATCTCGGAGCAATCGCAAAGCATGTATCCGCCGCGAAACAACTTGTTGTTTCGGCCACAAAAGTCGAAACAAACTTCCCGGAGAACATATGACAACGACGGAATGTGCCAGGAAAGTGCGACGCACCTCAGGCAATTTCCAGATTCGATATCTTCTCTGTCGGCGTATAACTATATTCAGGATACTCGTAAATGGATAACCGCGGTTCGGTCTCCCCGATTGAGTATCCCCAGATGCTATCATATTCGTATATATCCTCGCCCATATCATCAAGCTGGCGCAGGTATTCGCTTATCGATTTCGATTCTATGATGATCACTTTTCCAAGTTGGTGAATAATCGGACTGTGTGTTCGCGTCGGGTCATGATCGAATTCGATGACCCTTCGTCCATACCGTGTTATCCCTATCACCCGGTAGGTCAGACTCTTGCCGACTCCCGGAAGATTCAACACATTGCGGTCGGCGGCAAGGAACGGAATATCATACTTCCGCATCAATTGAGTGATCTTCTCAGGCACCTCCTCGGGCGTCTCATCGAATTTCCTGATCTCCTCCATACCTTCATCGTTGATCTGTCCGAAAACCTTCTCTTCTATCTGCTCCTGTACAGTTCGTGCACCGGTTGCGAAGTTGAAATGATTTTCCCGGTATCCTTTTACGGTAAAGGTATAGTATGGCAGCACACCGACCTTATTAAGCACCTTGCGAAGTTTTGCCGTATGTCCGCGTCGCGAGGAGGCGGCGGTAAAAACATGTTGATTCGTCATAATCCACCCCCCCGATATTAACCGGTCAATGCATTCCTTTGTTTCCGGTGTTATCTCCATTGGAGATTCAAAATGCGTCTGGATAACGAACTGTTTGATGCCCACTTCCGAGGCCCGCCTCTTGAAATCCGCGAGTATCTCCATGAGATCGGGAGTGATTCGCTGCGGAAGATACGCAGGCAATCGTGTTCCGAGACGCACGCGTACTATCTCCGCTTTCTTTTCTCCTTCGGGCAGCGATTCATTGTTCTTCTTCTTCCTGACAGCCATATCCAGTACGGCATCGAGTATTTTTTTCATCGATGAATCGGAACTCATCAATGCATCGCCGCCGGTAATAAGAATATCCCGCAACTGCGTATCGGTCTCCCAGTACTCCATGATCTTTCCAAGCTGCGCGTCCCACGATTCGTCGGGCTGAAGCTTTTCGAGATTAAAGTTCAGGTTGCCGCGCTGGAAATCATACATCCGCTGACATGATGTGCATAAACCTCCGCACGCCCTTCCCATTGTAGCGGGTATCAGAATCGCCACCTCGGGATAGCGGCGATGGACACTGTGATGAGTCGGAAGAATCCAGCCGGCAGCATTCGGTTTACCCGGCTCAACCTTATCTTCTTTTTCCCACGCAACGATGTGACCGAATTCATCTACCAACTGCTGACTATATATAACGTAATATCGAATAGCCAGATCGGCGCCGATGGCAAAATACGGAACACGCACATGCAGCAGCGACAGGTAATATGGATTCACAAAGAACGGTATTCCCGCCTTTTCGGCTTCATAAAGAACTTTCATCGTATCCGGATCGAGCGAATTACCGAGAAGCTCGTTGAGCAAACGGGGCGATCGCACCGCAAAGGATAAATGAAAGCGGTAATCCTCCCACCATTCCGACATTTTGAGAAACTTTTGTTCGCGCGATACTTTAGCCGGAAAACTATATTTATTGCTTTTTATCTCTCCGCTGTCCATCTTATCGATAAGGATATTGATAATACGGTCACGGTTTTCCTCACGAAGCTTCACGATCCTCGGATCAAGTCCGTCGGTATACCTGTCCATCCATTCCAAAAGCGTTTCTTTATCCGGCATCGTTCGATCATAGGTGCCCGAGAATTGTCTGAAGAGATACAACATATCCTCAAAAAAGTATGGCTTGGCGCCGCCGGTTCCGAAATTGGCGGCAAGCCAAATGAGCTTGATGGGATTGCTGATCGCGACCTCTCCCCTGAGGTTCGGATCTTCGTATTCGGCGCCGGCATTATCGATATAATCGAGTATCCTGATCGCGGCGTAATCCTGCCAGGACAATTTTTCAAACGCCTCCCGCCCCTGTACTTTGCGTTTGTAAAAATCGTACGCGTCGGGACGGCCTTTCAAATATTCGAGGATCCAGTTCCTGACGCCAATGAGCGCTTCGGTTTCGTTCTGCGCATTGCGCATGATCTCTTCGAGCTTCGGGTTTTCTGCCAGCAATTTTTTGAGCTGTTTATGAGATTTTACCGTGATGGCAATATGGTCGAGTTTTTGATTTTCTGTCATAGTGTTGAGTTTATTGAATAGCGGATAAAGAGAAATGTTCGTATTATATGTAATAATGCATTTTTTTGACAAAGTTGCAAGTGGGAGGTCGTATGTCAGTCAAATGATAGAATATATCCTCTCCCCTACCCGCCGCTTTTACGATCAAGCAGCTCCACCTCTTCCTCAGTCAACCGCCACCCTAACGTTCCGGCATTTTGTTCCGCTTGTTCCGCGTTCTTCGCGCCGGGGATGGGCACGGTTCCCTTACTAATCGTCCAGTTCAACGCTACCTGTGCAGGTGATTTCCCGCCGTGGTTCTCGCCTACCTCACGCATCACACCTGCGAGTTTTTCAATCTTCATTAGTTTTTTCTTTCCGTAACGCCGTGCGCGGACTCCTGCGGGAGGATTGGCCGATGTGTATTTTCCGGTCAACATTCCCATAGCAAGCGGACTGTATGCGATAAGTGTAATTCCCAGTTCATTACATGCGTCGAGTAAACCCGATGTTTCCGGTTTTCGAACCAGCAAGCTGTACTCGACCTGATTCGATACGAGCGGGATATTTCTTTTTGCGAGCTGATCGTGAGCACGCAGCATCTGATCCGTACTGTAATTTGAGACACCAACAGCTTTGACGAGACCATTTTCCACCACATCCGCCATGGCATCCATCCAAACACGAACCGGTAATGGCGGGAAGGGCCAGTGTATCTGATACAAATCGACGACGTCAAGTTGTAACCGTTTTAAGCTGCGTGTGAGTGCATCACGGAGCGTGTTTTTGGAAACACGCCACGGGTACGGCATGAATTTCGTAGCGATAACGGCGTCATGCCCCGATTCTTTCAGAAACCGGCCGATAAATTCCTCGGATTTACCCTTTCCATATATCTCTGCAGTATCAATAAATGCGACACCATTGTTCACACTTACGTCAAATGCTTCTTTTATATCATCCTCATTATACCCGTTGCCGTACGACCATACCATGGTATCCCCCCATGCCCACGTTCCCAGGCCTACGGGAGAAATCTTTAGATCCGATTTACCGAGAAAGACGAACGACGACATCTGTAGACCCATTGTTTTACGACCTTTCGGACATGTAGACCGGCCCGCCGAGCCGGTTTGTGGAGCGAGATACAGAATACCGGAAGTTTGTCTGCGCTCACCACGGAACGGGACGGCGTCCCGTTCTACAGGGGACGGCGTCCCGTTCTACATCTTCGGTAAGAACATAATAATTCAGAGTTCGTGAATACCGATATTATTTAGTATTCTCAAGCTCTTGCGCATCGACGACTGCGATCGCCGCCATATTCA
>PWTU01000083.1 GCA_003562775.1 Ignavibacteriales bacterium | reverse complement strand
TAAATCTATCGGCAGAGGAGCCATTACTTTTTATGTACGAATCCGAACCGTTGAGCATCTACACAATTGCGCAGCACGAAATGCTCAGGGAAATTGAGAACCGGGAAGAAGTGGAGAAGGTATCCCTTATTAGATTTACAGATGATGATAGTAAATTGAATGATAGATCTATCCTGCTTGAACTCCCCGATGGAGAGCGTGTACTTATCGGGCAGCTTACTATTAAAACAAAAGGAACTGATGGTATTATACTGACCGGTAAAATTACAGATATACATGGATCGGTTACCTTAGTGTCACGAGGTGAGAATGTTACAGGATTAGTGCAGGTTGAAGATACTATGTATACCATCGAACCACTCGGGGATGGATTACATGCAATTGCTTCGATCGATCAGTCAAATTTTTCTGGTGAATGTAAGCCGCTGGTTTTTTAAAAATGAACCTGAAAATGAAACCAGATATAATAGTAATATGCAACAGGTACATGAAACGGTGATTGGTGAATGGTATATATCTCATGCAAGTGGCGGATATCCACCCTACAGATATCGGTGGTATAAATTAGATCAGGACGGAACCAAGCAGGATTTAGGAACAGCTTTATCTGTCGGGATTATTAACCAGCATCCGTTTACCGTTATAGCTGAGGTTACAGATAGATTTGTTTATACATCGACTGCTTCTATTTCAGTTTTTGTTCCCGATATACCGGAGCAATTTATTGTACACCAGAATTTTCCAAATCCATTTAATCCGAATACAACAATATATTATGATATCACGGTTTCATCTCAAGTTAGTATAACTATCTATAATATTATGTATTGATCTGGTTGATTCGGTACATGAGGCAGGGTTTTACTCGGCGGTATGGAATGGAATAAATGAACGGGGAAGTAAGGCTGCAAGCGGTCTATCAGGGTTGGTAGTTCTTCCAATATAGAATTTGTCTGCAACGAGGGATTTCAGGATGTAGACATAATGTGCCATAGTCCATATCTCAGAAATAAAAAAAGCCGGATAATTTATCCGGCTTATCTTTAGCTCCCCGACACGGTCGAAAACATTAAACCCTTTAGAGCAAAAAATCCCATAGTTATGTGAAAAAGGTCACCTGGAGAGTTAGTATCGTGAATTAATTTAACAAGGATACGTCAAGAACCAGGCCGACTGTTTCTGCCATCCTGGTGTATGTAGCTCTTGGATTTCAAGGGTGATAAATGGATTGAAGCGGGGTGAGAGGACAGATAAAATAAAGCTTGACTATTTACCGGAAATTCGTAAATTTCAGAATATAAAAAATTGTTCTCGCCGGATAAAACAGGTACCGCAATGACAACGGTGAGCGGGTTAATTAGTTGCTCCTGCAACTGCATTGTTTGTAGTATGTTGGGGTCACTCCCAAATCAATACAAAGAACAAAATAAGAGAGAATTCAATGAAAATAGATGTTTCAATAGGAGAAGTTGTCGATAAAGTATCTATACTTGAAATAAAGTTGGAGAAAATAAAAGACCCTTCCAAACGGGCGAATGTGAAGAAGGAGTATGATGTGCTTAAGAAATTTCTGGAGGATGAGGGGATTTCAACAGAATCCGACGATTACAAGTTACTGAAAAAAGTCAATATGACCCTGTGGGATATTGAAGACCGTATTCGAATCAAAGAGCAGCAACAGGTTTTCGATGAAGAGTTTATTCAGCTTGCACGATCGGTTTATTTTAATAATGATGAACGTTCTGCGATAAAGAAACAGATCAACCTGACGTACGGTTCTGATTTAATCGAGGAGAAAGAGTATATAAACTATAAAACGAGAAATGGGGATGAGTAAAAATCTAAGCCCTGATGAACTGAAAAATATTTCGAAAATACTCGTAATCCGCCTGGGTCCGTTCGGTGATGTTTTACTCACAACCTCCTACTTTGAAGCACTGAAAAATCATTTCCCCGATGCAGAGCTGCATTACCTTATGAAAGAACCGTATCACAAAGCCGTATTGCATCATCCTTTTATCGACCGTTTGGTTACTATACCGAAATCCAAAGGTTTCGCATATTATACGCAGCGGATCAAAACCATCAGACAGGTCCGGGCAGAAAAATATGATCTGATAATCGACCATCAGGGAAAACCGTCCAGCCAGGAAATTACCTGGTTGAGCGGCGCTCCCATTCGCCTGGGATTTTCGGATACGCGTTTTCATCAGGCATATAATGTAAAAGCGTCGCGCGGGCCTGTCCGTTATAGTGCCTCTGCCAAGTTCGATATTCTAAAACCATTAAACATTCCCGAGCAACCATATACGATTTTTTTTCATATCTCTCAGGAAGCGCATGAGTATATCGATAACTGGCTGCGCAAACAAAACCTTTCTCCGGAACAAGTAATTCTTGTTTCACCCGGTAGTCCGGTACCGGGGAAGAAATGGAAAGCGGAGAATTACGCCCGCCTTTGTGATTTGATCGTACAAAAACTCGGCTTTCGGATTGTGCTGCTGTGGGCGCCCGGTGAAAAAGAAGATTGTCTGAATATTCAAAAAATGATGGAGTCGCCTGCCGTACTCGCACCGCCGACGAGTCTGGAACAGGCGGCAGCATTCCTCAAGCGATGTCGATTGCTGCTCTGTAATGACGGCGGCTTAAATCACCTTGCTGTAAGCACAGGTACGACGACGCTGGCAATTTTCGGGAATGAAGATCCGCAGTTCTGGTCTCCGGCTACCGTATTCGAGCACCATCATCATTTACATGTACCCGGAGACTGGCGGCACGACAATTCCTTCGGTATCAGTCCGGAAATGGCGTTCGCAGAAATAGAACGAATATTGAGCAATAAGATGAAAAAGGATATTTTTAAAAATGATAAACATGAAATTTATAGAAAAAATTAAACTTCTTCTTAGGGCGAATAAATTCAAAGTAAAAAAAGACAAGGGTGGTATCGCATATATCAACGATGCAATTCAAGAAGGTCAAACTGTTCTCGATATAGGAGCACATAAAGCCGCCTACTTATACTTTATGGTAAAAAAAGTGGGTAATAATGGCAAAGTATTCGCATTTGAGCCGCAACTAATCCTTTATAACTATCTAACCAAATTAAAGGATATTTTCGAATGGGATAATGTGACCGTTGAGCGTTTGGCTTTATCGGATTCCGAAGGAGTAGTTACACTGTATATTCCCGCAAAAAAAGTAAGAAAAGGTTATTCTCCTGGAGCGACAATCTTAGAGAACAAAGAGCGTATAGACTATGGACTTACTGAGACTATTAATACTGAGTCACTGGATTCATATTGCAATAGGAAAAATATTAAACCAAATTTTTTAAAAATTGACGTAGAAGGAAATGAGTTGAATATATTTCAAGGTGGTATTAATACATTAAAGAATTTCAAGCCTAAAATTCTTGTTGAGATTGAAGCCCGTCATGTTGGCCGAAAAAAAGTGCTTGAGACATTTGATTTCCTTGAGGCATTAGGTTATAAAGGATACATTATTACTGCCATAAATCGTGTTCCTGTAGCACATTTTGATTTTGATAAACATCAAAACACAAAGGATAAGGAAAACTATTGTAACAACTTTATATTTGAATAGAGTTTATCTGCCTGCAACATCGTGTATAAATAATGGCGGAGTATTTGGCG
>PWTU01000442.1 GCA_003562775.1 Ignavibacteriales bacterium | reverse complement strand
TGCACGACATATGATCCTCACGGACAAACAAATACTCGATGAAATCGACAACGGCAACATAGTTATCGATCCGTTCGACCGGAAATACCTCGGCTCAAACAGTTACGATGTTCACCTCGGTAAACATCTCGCACTATATAAAGACGATCTGCTGGATTGTAAACAGCATAACCAGATCAATTATATCGAGATACCCGAGGACGGGATGATTCTCTTTCCTTCACGTCTATACCTCGGTGTGACGCTCGAATATACGGAAACTCATAAACACGTTCCGTTCCTCGAAGGTAAAAGCAGCATCGGACGGCTCGGTATCGATATTCATGCCACGGCAGGTAAGGGGGATATCGGGTTTTGCAATTACTGGACTCTCGAGATATCCGTGAAGCAGCCCGTCCGTATATATTACGGTATGCCGATCGGACAATTAATATATTTTGAAATCGCCGGCGACGTGTTAACACCCTATCATAGAAAATCGTCGGCAAAATATACGCAACGAAACGAAAAACCGATGGAATCAATGATGTGGAAAAATTTTAAATGACCTTTAAAGAACGACTTCGACAAGTTCAGCGAGAGCGGAACAGTCTATTATGCATCGGTCTTGACCCGGTGATCGATAAAATTCCGCCACATATGCAGAAAACCGGAGAACCGATTGTCGCCTTCAATAAACACATCATTGATTCGACGTCGGATATCGTGTGCGCTTATAAATTCAACCTGGCATTTTACGAAACACACGGACCGGCGGGCATCGAAGCGCTGGAGGAATCGCTCGAAGCCGCACCATCGGATGTTCTTCTCATAGGCGACGGAAAGCGGAACGACATCGGCAACTCCGCAGAACACTATGCCGATATGCTGTTCGAGGGCCTTGAATTCGATGCAGTTACGGTAAATCCCTATATGGGAACCGATTCGGTCGAACCGTTTATCAGATATCCGGAAAAGGGCGCTTTTATTCTTGCGTTGACTTCAAATCCCGGAGCAAAGGATTTTCAAAAATTGAAAGTTGGGAATTATTATCTTTATGAAAAGGTTGTTCAACGGGCAAAGAAATGGAATACACGCGACAACGTCGGCCTGGTCGTCGGAGCAACGTATCCGCACGAGCTTGCCGCTATAAGAAAACGCGCACCCGATATGCCGATACTTTTACCCGGCGTCGGCGCGCAGGGAGGCGATCTGAAAAAGTCCGTTGAACACGGTTGTTCAAAGAAAAAAGATTTGCTGCTGATCAACGTCGGACGATCGGTTATTTATGCGAATAATGTACGGGATACTGCACTTGAACTGCAGACATTAATTAATACATACCGGAACCAAATGAATTAATCTTTTCACAATCCGGGAGGTTCATTATGTCTCGCACAACTATGCTGCCCGAAAAATTTCTGCACGAAGTCTGGGCACAACAGCTCTTTCATACATCGTATCTCGAATCTCACGAAGGGAATCGCGTCAGCATCCTCGATCCGGGCAAACCGAATCCCGATACCGGCCCCGACTTCCTCTATGCAAAAATACAAATCGGCGATACACTCTACGCCGGAGACGTCGAGATTCACCGGACACTCGACGACTGGTCGGCGCATCTTCATCAAAACGATCCGCGATACAACAAAGTTATATTGCACGTTGTGATGCACACGGGGATGCGCGAATCGGAAACTACCACGGCAAGCGGGCGCCGCATACCAACGCTCATTCTCGATCGCTTCCTTATCGAACCGGTGCGCGCGGTCTGGCAGAAATCGATAAAAGGAGAACGCACACGCCGGCTGGATCATATTGCGTGTTTCGGGAAAAATAAACCGGTCGATACTGTACTTAAAATAAAATGGATCGATACACTGGGCGCACGCAGAATGGAGTTGAAAATACGTGCAATGCGGAACCGTCTCAACGAACTCGCCTCACCCGATAATTTTGATCTGCGCGAACCGGCAGCGCGGTACGGTGAGGTGCACTTTCAGGGCAACATCGACGAAATCCCGCCGCCCGTTCGTCTACCGTCTGCACACGATCTGCGAAGGAAAGATGCCTGGGAACAATTACTGTTCGAATCGATCGCTGAAGCGCTCGGTTATTCAAAAAACCAGCTCCCGTTCAGACGACTCTCGGCGCTTGTAACCTTTCCCCGTCTTCGTGAGATTTCCGCCGGTGCACGGGAAGCTTTTCTGTTTTCTATGGCAGGACTTCTTGAAGATACATCAGGCGATCCTTACCGGAACGAACTACGCAGAATCGTGCAGGAGGAAAAGATAAAAATCAAACAATCGCCGATGGATGCAACGGAGTGGCAATTCTTCCGGTTACGACCGCAAAACTTTCCGACTTTGCGGATCGCAGCACTTTCACGAATTACCGGAAAAATGATAGAAAAACCTGTGCTCGAATGGCTGCTTACAACAATGAAAGATCCCGGTCTGTCACCACAGGAAAAGATCAAGCAGATACGGAAATATTTCGACATACCGGCTGATGGATATTGGAAGCAGCACTACACATTCGGCAAGAAAGCTGCCCGCGGATTGACGCGATTGATCGGGAAGAGCCGCGTTGATGAAATAACGATCAACGTTATTGTACCGTATCTTTTTCTCTATGCACGCACATACAAGGATATAGATCTACGTTCGGACACGGAAGATATATTCAATGCGCTTCCGGCACCCGCGGATAATACGATTACGCGAAAAATAGATAGAGAGCTGATACTTAATAACAAGATAAAACCGAATGCACAAATTTATCAGGGGAAAATACAGTTATACAAATTTTATTGCAGAGATGAACGGTGCGGAGAGTGTGAGGTGGGAAAGATGGTGTTCGGGTAAGATATTGATCTGAGATATTTTAAAGCCCACGAAACACACTAACCACGCAAAAGGGTTTTAGTATGAAAAAAATATTTTCGTGTATTTCGCGGGCAGATATTTTTATAATTATAATTAATAGTATTCCAAAACAAATTTTAAGAAAAACTCCATCATATGAAACCTATTCTTTATTTTTTAATTCTCGTAATTTTTGCCGGCTGTGGTCGGGAGAAAGCCCCTACAATTGAAGAATTCATCGTCGAAGATGCGGAAACAATTATATCCTTCGATGACGATCTGCTTGCATCGCCTATCGATCTCGATTTTGATAATACCGGGACATTGTATATTATCGACGTACAGCTTAATCAAATACTGAAAGTCGGAGAGGATGTCCGTGAGCATAAAATAATAGGGCGTCAGGGTCAGGGACCCGGTGAATTTAATATGCCCGTCCGTATATCCATAAAAAACGACATCCTTTACGTCATCGATTACGGAAACAACAGAATACAAACCTTCGATACGGACGGGAAGTATCTCGATGGTTATCCGATTCCATCGGATGCAATTGCAGCAATCCCTCATATAGTATCGGATGATAAAATAGCCGTCGTCACATACGGTAACCACAAAGCTCTTGTAGCATTATATGATAGAGAGGGTAACGTTATACAAACATTCGGTGAACCTGTCGTTGACCACATAAGAATATGGGATTTTACAAAGATTAAATCGGAAATAAACAGAGGAGGAATCCCGGAGGAGTTGCGCAATAACGTAGTACCCGTTTTTTCGAATGAGCGAAGTCTCTGGATATTATTCCAAACCGAAC
>PWTU01000039.1 GCA_003562775.1 Ignavibacteriales bacterium | reverse complement strand
TGTAAATCATCATCGTCGAACGGGAAATCCGATAGTTTCCGGCCTATCCAAATGATGGTTGCCGGTTCTTTTTTGATAACAACGGGTACCGCTAAATCGGCACGAAGTTTATGGAGTTGAGCGGTTAAAGTATCCGACAGCTCAAGGTCAGCTGTCGATGCAGGGAGTTTCAGGTTCTTGATAGATGTATAATCTACTCCGGTAATATCGAGTTTTGTAAAATCGTCCGGAAGCCCCAGTTTTGTCGAGACCGGGAGTGTTGCTGTATTATTTTGCAGCGGTGTTATGCAAATCATGCGGTTCTGAAGCGCCGACTGCAGGTGCTCGCAGAGTATCCGTTCGATTGAACCTGTCGTTGTTTTCCCTTCGAATTCAGTACGGAGATTATCCATGACGGTATCGTAATCGGTTTTCTTTTTATGAAATCGCCTGTCGATAATTCGCTGAAGAAAATTCCGGAAAGGTATAAACGCGATCGCAATCGCGATCGTTGCAGCCACGGTGATCCAGTATGTTTGAATATTCAGGAGCGTTACCATATAACCGCCGATCCATACCACAAGTATAAGATATACCGCAATAATAGCGATAGACATGAGTGTGTATGTGACTGTCTTTTTAATAATAATATCGATGTCCATTAACCGGTATTTAATAGTTGCGATAACGATCGTCATCGGTATAAGTGCATAGACACCGATACGGAGAAATTCAAAAATGTTCTGTATCAAACGGTTGAATAAAACAACATCCATCTGCTCAAGGATATATGGAATTGAAAGGACGAGCGAACCCACGATAGCTGTTCCGATACCCCAGAGCGGCCAGCGTATCTGGCGTTTCCCTTCCACGGTACCTTCCCGGTATGAGAGAATAAGATTTATAATAACAAGTAGAGGGAAAACGATTGTTGAAGTTACAAAGATAGCGAGCAATAATAAAACGGGTATCCCCAGTACTATAACAGTAAATATATGATTAATAAAAAAGGTGTCGGTACCGGGACTTATCAAGTGAAAGGTAAGAACTATTAGTCCGGATATCGCAATGGAGAAAAAATACAATACGCAAAAACAAAGGTGGGGTTTATACAGACACATTTGCAGATAACCGGCATTACCTTTTTGCTTCTTAACACGATTGAAAATCGATATGGTTATAATGATTGAAACGGTAACAGCGATACCAAGGGCAACTATTCCCGATCCTGTCAGCGGTAAAGATACGGTAAAATATTTGCCAAGCACATGCCCGACATCAAAAGATGTGTAGACCCGATAATCTTCTACCAATGCAGAATACGAAAATGTGAATAACGGAATAAGGATGATTATCCCAATTACTATTGATGGTAACCCGTACAGCCAGTTTGTAATATACGGATACACCCGGATCGACGGACGCCGGACAGGGAAAAGTAGTGTGAAATGAACAAGTAATGCCATGCTGTAGTAGCCCAGAATAAAGATACTCGCATACGTAAATGATATAAACTTTACTGCAGAGTAAATACCGATACCATGTGATAATTCAGGATTAATAATACTACTGACGATGAGTAAGACACCGGTAGTAATACACATAAGATGAAATATGATGACCCGGTTATCTCCGGGTTTTTTGCGTAATAGAAAAAAACCGAGTGCGAAAAACACAAGGGCTACGAAAAAACTGGTGATCAGTTGTATGAGTACCTGATTGTTTCTCAAAAGCGGCTCTAAGACCGGCGATACAATGATCGATTCATCATTCCGTTTTAATTCAATTGTTAATGTATCGCCCGGTGCAATGTCATTGTTGAGTGCGCGTAATTCTTCAATTTCAAATCCCGGAATTCCGTTGATGGTTATAATTTGATCTCTGGCCTTAACACCCACCCGGTCGGCGGGGGATTCGGGCTGCACCCTTGCGATCGTTGCAGGGTCGACGAACTCAAATGAAATGGTATCATTTTCCTCGACATATTCCCCCACACCGGAGTCGAAATGTATGCCTATCCAGCCGGACGAATGCCACGCAGCTAACCGTGAAAAAGTGAACAACACGAGAATTATTATCAATGCGAGTGTTGCATGAAATAGAAGGTTATTTGTATTTTTCACCATATCGTTTATCGACAATCCGGAGACTAACCGGAGGGGAACTCATTTCAGAAATTAGGGTTTATAAGATTACGAATAATTCTTTAAATAATCCAACAAAATACGCAGATTTGCGGGAGAATAGCAACAGGTTAAAATTTTTTCAGTGTGAAACAAATTTCCTGTGATCCCGTATACTACTATTTAGGATTATGTTATAGACCAGTCGACAGTATTACATTTAATAATAATATCCAACAAATAATTGGAGGCACCGTTATGACTCGACGAAATCGTTCAAATCCCCTGCTGCTTGCGGCAATGACAATGTTGATTGTCATTGCACCTGTGTTGATGGGTGACGATCAGCAACTCCCGTATCTCGACGAACTCCCGCCGCTCATCGACCGTGAGATTTTCTTCGACGATCCTGAGATAGCAAGCGGCCAGATTTCCCCGAACGGGGAGTTCATTACGTTCCGCCGTCAGCTTGACGGGGTAATGAATATCTGGATTAAAGGTATTGATGAGCCGTTTGAAGATGCACGGCCGGTCACGGCAGAAACCGAGCGTCCGGTACCGGCTTACTTCTGGAGCCGGGACAGCCGCTATATTCTATTTGTGAATGATCAGGATGGCGATGAGAATTTTAACGTCTATGCGGTCGATCCCCTTGCTGAAGTGGATGAAGAAACCGGAGTTCCCCCGTCGCGGAATCTCACCGATATGGAAGATGTCCGCGCTCAAATTTATAACGTTCCGAGAAACACCCCGGATTACATTGTTGTCGGCCTGAATGATCGCGATCAGAGATATCACGATGTGTATCGTCTCCACATTGAAACCGGAGAGAAGGAGTTGTTATACAAAAACGAGGATGAAATAGTGGGTTGGAACGTGGATGAAGACGGTAATCTCCGTTTCGCTTCAAGACAAACTGCAGACGGTGGGACTGAGATTCTTCAATATATCGACGGTGCATTTGAACAGGTGTATGAAGTCGGTTTTGAGGAATCGGCGGGCATTACCCGTTTTCACGAAGACGGTGAGCACGTCTACCTTGTTACCAACAAAGGTGATGATGTAGATTTAATGAAATTCGTATTGTTCAATCCCGCAACCGGTGAAAAGACCCTTATCGAGAAGGATCCGGAAGGGGAGGTGGACTTTGCAGGTGCAACGTTCTCCAACGTTACCGATGAACTGCTTGCCACGTATTACATAGGTGACCGAAGAAGAATGTATTTCCATAACGAGCAATTCAAACAGGATTACGAAACCATCCGCGATCAGGTACCGGAAGGCGATATCAGCTTTACGTCGCGGACAGAGGATGAACAACTCTGGCTCGTGAGTGTTACCCGCGATGTCGATCCGGGTGCAACATATTTATATAACCGCGAAACAGGTGAGGTGACCTTCCAGTATCGTCCGCGTCCCGATCTTCCGACTGAACATCTTGCCGAGATGATCCCTTTGCGTTATACCGCACGTGATGGTTTAGAGATTCCCGCATATTTAACAATTCCGCAAGGTGTTGAGCCCGAAAATCTTGCCGTTATTGTGTTACCCCACGGCGGTCCCTGGG
>PWTU01000155.1 GCA_003562775.1 Ignavibacteriales bacterium | reverse complement strand
CGTAGCGGCGTTTCTTGTATCGATACGGATACTATCCGATGTACCCGGTACGGAAGTAGGTACGTTCGAAGTTGCATTGAGCGGACTCGTCGTCAACGCTGGATTTTTAAGTTTCCGTCTCTATAACGGTGCTATTTTAAATAATGCAACTCATCAATTAGTTAAAATTATTATGGGAGTCGTGTTGTCGGTGCTTATCTTTATTGCCCTCTCCTATTTTCTCGGTTTCCGCATTATCATGGAAAACCCCTTTCTCATTGTTAATTATGTTTTGATTGCTTTCGTTTTTATAACCGTGTTTCGAACGGCAATAGCCCATCCTCTTTATCTGCATTATGTACGGAGGGATATCGCTCCGAAAAATCTTCTCATTATCGGCGCCGATTATGTAGGACAGTTAATGGCGGCAAAAATTAATCTGAACCGTGCAAACGAGATGAATGTCGTCGGCTTTCTCGATGATAATTTAACTCCCGGATTGAATATATTTAAGAACAAAAAAGTTATCGGCCGGTTAAAAGATATTTCCGCGGTTATTCCAAGATACGATATTGACGAGGTGTTGTATTGCTTCAGTAACGGAAACTATATTACATTTCAGGAGATACTTGATATCTGCAATAAAACAAACACCCAGATGCGAATCGCTTCTCCGTTTTTTGACGTTGTATCGCCCCGGCTCCAGGATGAAAAGGTAGGCATATCGGTAACGTACGATTTTCATCCCAATCATTCCAGATTATTTAACGCCGCAAAAAGGAGCTTCGATATTGTTTTTTCGATTGCCGGCGGGATGGTTCTCATGCCGATGTTATTACTCATTGCGACGGCTATTAAGATCGATTCCCGGGGTCCTGTATTGTATGTGCATACACGTCTCGGCAAAGACGGGAAACCGTTTCGATTTTATAAGTTCCGTTCTATGATAGTCGACAGCGATAAGGATGAGGTGAGAAAAGAGACGATGGGGAAATTTATTAACGGTCATTACGTCAATGATAACGGTTCGACGAAAATAGTCGATGAATCGAAGGTAACCCGGGTCGGTAAACTTTTAAGAAGGTTTAGTCTCGATGAGCTGCCGCAGCTTTATAACGTAGTAAAGGGTGATATGAGTCTCGTCGGACCGCGTCCCTGCCTGCCGTATGAATGGGATGAATACGATGACTGGCACAAAAAACGGTTGAGCGTTATCCCCGGCTGCACGGGGCTATGGCAGGTAACGGGAAGGAGTAAGGTCGGTTTTAACGATATGGTTATCCTCGATCTGTATTATATTCAGAACTCGTCGTTTCAATTCGATATTAAATTGATATTTCAAACGTTTCCGGTAATGCTGTTTGGTAAAGGGGGTGAATGATCAGGTATTATTTTATCATCGCACTTCTTGTCATAGTTGTGCTGCCGTTGTACCCGCAGGTTGAAAATGTACCCGCCCACCATCGTGTTTATGAATTTTTACACCGGATGGAAGTTCGCGGCGTTTTAGACAAATATCACGGAACAGTACTTCCTCTATCGAGAAAAATTATCGGCCGTCACTTATCCCGAATATCGGAAAAGCGGGAGCGGTTAACCAGGTCCGAAAGAGAATTACTTGATTTATACCGGCTCGAATTTTCATATGATTTGGGATACGGGGTTATATATGCGAATGAATTATTCGGTAATAAACAATTTAGTAAAAACCTGAGAGGAATTTTCTCACAGAAGCAAAAATATTTATATTTCTGGCACGATCCTGATGATAATTCCCTTTTTCTGAATGGACTTGGAGCGTTGGAACATCGAAATAGGAGTGGTGACCATTCTGCTCAATTTTCGTTTGCCGAAATTGGCATACGTTCGCGAGGCACACTTGGCGGACGTGTGGGATATTATCTGGATATCGTTAATGGAATTGCGTTTGGTGATAGTTCGTTTGCACTCGAGGATCCCAGATTTCTGACTAATTATACTTTTCGTGTTGTGGGAGACGGCTTTTATGATGAATCGACCGGATATATCAGATTTGCGACTGATTGGTTCGGTTTACAGATTGGGCGGGAACGTTTACTTTGGAGGGAAAACTATGGAAATAGTATATTCCTGTCGTCCAATCCCCCTATGTTTGATTTTATAAGATTTGATGCATCATATGGAGTGGTGACATATAATTTCATACATGGGTGGCTACTGGGACCGCTTGAAATGATCTGGTATTCAGATGAACACGCCCCCTATCCGTTTCATGATGCTAAATATGGGGTATTTCACCGACTTGAGTTCTCATTATTTAACAATGTTCTTCGGGTAGGGTTGAATGAGTCATTAATTTATACCCGTAACAGTCCTGAAATTGGTTATTTAAACCCGGTGTCTTTTTTAATTTCAACCGAACGCAACCTGGGCGATCGTGACAGACTTATGCTTGGGATTGATTTTGCAGTAAAACCGGGTCGTAATATTGAATTGAAATTCGGTGCAGTTATAGACGACCTTAATCTGAAGGAATCGTTAACTCGATCATGGGATAATCGATGGGCAGTTCACGGAGGATTATACTATATTGATCCGTTCGGTATTCGAAATGTCGATCTCTTTATCGATTATACAAGAATAGAACCGTATATGTATACCCATCACCGGTCGCCCGATCGGTATTATGCACATAACGATTTTGTTCTCGGACATCCGCTCGGTCCGAATTCTGACGAAACAACGATGAAAGTTATATATAAACCCAACTGGCAATGGCGAATAGCGACGGAATTTAAACGAAAACGTCATGGAGAAAACGTTGTCGATGATGAAGGAAATGTTATAGAGAATGTCGGTGGCGATTTTCTTTTTCCCTGGAGATTGCACGTAGATCCAATGACTAAGGAATTTTTAGCAGGTGAGCTTAGAGAAAATTATATATTCCGGACTTCGATTGAATATGAAATATTCAGACAGATTAAAATTGTCGGACTGCTTGAATGGGACAACCTGATATATAAGAATGAAAATTATAATAATTTTAAAATTGGGTTTGGTATTACACTGGAATATTAACGGGTGTGGCAATTCAACGGAGAATTGAGAGATGTTTCGGAATCGAATGATAATACATACGGCGTTTTTGAAATTATTCTTATTGTTATTTATGGCTTGCCATACCCCGACCGAATATGACCGCGGGATACGACCTAGTCCGAGACCGGTAATGGATATCGATGGGAATGTATATGAAACCATCAATATCGATGATAGAATATGGATGGCTGAAAATTTGAGGGCAACCCGATATCGCAATGGCGACCCGATAGCAAACGTGACGACCGCTGAGGAATGGGAAACGATTGATAGAGGGGCCTTGATATTTTATAATAATATAAGTTCCTATGATACTTTATACGGCAAATTATACAATTGGTATGCAATTAATGATCCCCGGGGACTTTGCCCGCCTGGCTGGAGAGTACCGACAGAGCGGGATTGGGTATCGCTTATAAACGTGCTCGGCGGTGAGAGCCTTGCAGGCGGTAAAATGAAGGCTCGAGGTACGCAGCACTGGAGAGCGCCTAATGTGGCAGCAACCAATGAGAGTGGTTTTACCGGCTTGCCGGGAGGTATGCGTAGATTTGATGGAGTGTTTACGAGCATTGGAGAAATAAGTTACTGGTGGTCGTCGACCGAGACGGGTGCATTGAGT
>PWTU01000506.1 GCA_003562775.1 Ignavibacteriales bacterium | reverse complement strand
TTTCTTTCTGCTCGGATATCTTAAATTCCGGAACACCGACTATTAAGCTTTCTTTTGTTTCCGGTTCGTCGAGCTTATGTTTAATCGGAAGAGTTTAGATGCCAATCATACGGCAGGTATCGAACCGATATTGCCGAAGTATTGTCTTGCAGATCCCTCCGGATCGCTTCATCGTCAACAAATTGCGCTATATACGCTAACCGCTCGCTCTTTGTCTTCCCGAAATCCTGAGCGAACCATTTGAAAATTTTAGAGCACGACAGAACCTTCGTTTGATGGTCGTATATAAACCGGTCGCCATTATTAATAAACCGTCGAGCAGCCGCATCAAGATCTTCATCAATAGTATGCGGTGAATATACCGCAAGCCCCGGACAGGAACGCGAACCTGAATGAAGTGCAAAATGAATCCGGGGATCGAGTTCCTGCAGAGAAAAACGTATCCGGGGATCAAAGCCGCGAAACGGCTTGGGGAAAAACCACCACCGGCGGCGATTCCCCCTCAGTATGCCGTGAACAATGTCGTACAAACTGAACCGGTAACCGCCGATATTATATTCCGCCGAGAAAAAGAAATTCGGGCGTTCCCACACGGTAAGTTTAATCTGAAAGTGCACAATGCTGTGAATCGTCAAAAGATTGTACAAATTAATCCAAAATGCCTTCTTTTCATTGTTAGACTCAATCCCTCCGGGGTTAAATATTTGCAAAAACCGAACACACTCTTTGAGTGCATTATATTCCTGGCTAAGCCGGATTTTATCATATTCCGGATTACCGTTGGGAATGAAATATGTCTCGATAATATGCGATAAAACCTCCCGAATCTCCTCGACTGTGTTCGAAGACTCGGTTACCACCAGCGTGCCGTCGTTTAAAATCATAGATCGATAATTAATGAATCAATTTTTTACGGTGTGAAAAGATAACAACTATGTAATATCGTAAAGTTTCTTTAATTCTGCAAAACTTCACATTCAATTTAATTTTTTGTATATTCTTACTGCTAAACCTTCCACGTAAACAAATCATGAGAATGAGCGTATGGATATCACAAATAAAAAATTATTAGTCCTTGGCGGATGGGGACTTGTCGGCTCCACGATCATCCGTAAAATTATGAACGAAAAACCAAAACAGATCATCGTTACATCTTTAAAAAAATCAGAAGCCGAAGAAGCGGTAGCCGATCTCCGGAAGGAATATCCGAAGGCGGGTAAGAACTTTTTCGTACCGTGGTGGGGCAATATTTTCGTCAGAAACGAATTTAAAGACCTCCCGCGCGATGAAATTCTCGGCAATGAAGAACGTCGTCTCGAGATGATCAGTGATATAATCGACGATCTTAATGATGATTTGTTCTACCGGTCGACCATCTATCATCTCTTTAAAAAACATAAACCTGAGATTGTCATCGATTGCATCAACTCGGCCACGGCGATTGCATATCAGGATATTTTTCAAAGCTCCCGCAACGTCGTACGAAGCATATCAAAAGCCAGAGAATCGGGAGATCCTGAAGCATTGATCGAAGCGTCCCAACGACTTCTATGCACTCTGTACATGCCGCAGCTTATCCGGCATATTCAAATTTTGTATCGTGCATTTAAAGAATTCAACACTAAAATTTACACTAAGATCGGCACAAGCGGATCGGGGGGGATGGGATTCAACATTCCCTACACGCACAGCGAAGAACGGCCGTCGCAGGTATTGCTCGGGAAAACCTCCGTTGCAGGAGCACATACCATGCTATTGTTTATGCTCGGCAGAACTCCCGAGAGTGCAATCATTAAAGAAATAAAACCGACGGCAGCTATTGCCTGGAAGAAGATAGATTATGGTGAGATACGTAAACGGGGTGTACCGATCAAGCTGGTCGACTGCCCGCCTGAAAAGGCCGTACCGTTAACCGGGAATCTTCTGTTAAAAGGCGAAACCTACGGTGAAGCACTCAATAGTATATTAAAAAACGTTTACATCGATACCGGCGAGAACGGAACATTTTCTCTCGGTGAGTTCGAAGCGATATCCACACCGGGACAAATGGAATTCGTCACCCCGGAGGAGATCGCCGATGCAGTAATCTATGAAATTCGCGGCGGGAACACCGGCTACGATGTTATAAACTCTCTCGATAATTCCGTTCTTCCGCCGACGTACCGTGCGGGTTATATGTTCGAACAGGCGATGGTCCGGTTATCGGAGCTTGAAAAAAAACACAACACACAGAGCGTTGCATTCGAGATCCTCGGACCGCCGCGGTTATCGAAACTTCTCTATGAAGCGCACCTCCTGCGACTGATTGTCGGAAGCATGAAGAGCGTAGTGAAAACCTCTGCAAAGAAATTAAGCTCGGAAATCGATGCACTAATCAAAAAAGATAAAGAACTGCGAAGTGCAATTATATCGATCGGCTTGCCGATACTTTTGCCTGACGGGAAAACAATACTCCGCGGAAATGAGATTAAAATACCGCCGTTTCGTGGGGAGAACGAACTCCCGATCAACAAGGCGAACATCGATTCATGGGCGCATGATGGCTGGATCGATCTCCGTGTGACAAACTTCGAGATGTGGCAGAAGCGTTTCAGGGTTATCATGGATTACGTAAAGCAAATCCCGCGTAACGATACCAGCTCCCGCTATTTGCGTAATGCGCAATACTGGGATAGTTTTGATAAGATAAACCCCGGTAAGATTGTCGGATGGATATTTACCGAAGAAGAGAAGGGGTTGAGGATGAAGGGATGATGGAACGATGGAGTCCACTTGAGATAAGGATATGCGTGCCGGGAAGTGGGCTCCATCTGAGCGATGGCAATGCATGAATGAATGCATGGTTGCATGGTTGCATGGATAAAACCGGGATCCGGAATCGGCGGGGATTGATTGTTTGGTTGATTGGATGATTGACAGAGTAGAGACGATAGACAAACCGGCTTTACTCTGTCACTTTAATTATTAAGTGAAATGCATTATATCCCTCTGCGCAAGAAATAATCCTACAATAGTTTTTCCGTCAACTATTTCACCTTCCCGTATCATATCCATTGCCTGTCTAAACGGTACTCTTTGTAATGAGATCGACTCTTCGCCTTCCTCAAGCTTCTGTCCGGCGGTGAGTTCGATTAAATCGGTAGCCATGTATATATGAAGCTGCTCGGTGCAGAACCCCGGTGTCGTGTAAAACGCGGTGAGCTTTTCAAAATGGTTTGCTTTATAGCCGGTCTCTTCCTCCAACTCTCGGCGTGCACAGTTTTCGGGGTCTTCACCGGGATTTAATTTACCAGCCGGCAATTCGCATATAGTTTTCTGAATCGGATATCTGAATTGCCGTATCATCAATACCTCACCATTCTCGAGCACCGGAACGATAACCGCTCCGCCTGGATGTTTTGCCACCTCACGCACCAAACCATTACCGGACGGATACTCAATGTGATCGACGATGAGATCGAATACGACGCCCTTGTGAAGAATTTCGCGTTTTATGAGTTTGTGTGTCATTTGATATATATCACATTAAATTGTTGAATTTCTGTTATTTTTTTGGTATCTACAAATAAATATAGTGAACTCCATATAAAATGGGGAAATCAGAATGCCAACCAATAAAGAGCTTTTTTTTGAAATATTCAATGCTCCTACAGAGAAGGAATTAGATAAAGTTATATCTAAATA
>PWTU01000199.1 GCA_003562775.1 Ignavibacteriales bacterium | reverse complement strand
GTTTTTCCTTTCAATAGATCGTTTAAATATTACCGTCCCCACCGGGCACGGTTGCCTCTTGCATCGACGTGTACGAACGGGCCCCTAACTCCCGGTCGTTCTTTATATAGTCCCAATCCGCCAAGGAACGGTTTATACCATGATTGTGGGTACAGTTCATCTATAATATCGTATAAAATTGCTGCATCGCGATGATCGATTTTTCCGTCGCCGTTCAGATCGTCCATCATACCGTGCGGCGATCGCATATCGATGTAGATGTCTGCGGCGTCTCCATATACGTGTCTGCTGTACTGCACATTGCCGATTGCCCGGTTATAGTACGGTGTCCGGTAACCGCTCATTATATGAAATGTGTTTGCATAGTATCCTTTTGCATTCACACGCTCAAGTATAATCTGGAGTTTTAATAACAACCGTTCATGCAAAACAACATATTTTGGATAATCTCCTGCTTGTTTACACAGAAATTGTTTCAGTTGAAAATGAGGGGATATAAATGTATTCTCATTTTCGGGTGTTACTTCTATAAATCCTCTCGGTGGATTGTATTCTTTTCTGCCGCGGAGTGGAATAGTCGGGTATTGACCTATACGGTAACCATTGATAGCTCCGTTTTTCTTTTCACTTCTCGGGACCATAACAAAAACGTTCAATGTCACCGAATCGGTGCGGGAAAGGTTATAAATTATTGCGGGATATAAGCCCGGGATATTTTCCGCTGTGAAATTCCATCGTTGGTTGTCGATTCGTTCGGCGATGCCTCCTGATGTACTGATTGTAAAACGCGTACCCGGAGTGCGATCCAGAACTTCAATCGTTATAGATTCACCGGGAAGAAGAAACACACCGATGACGTTATACGGAGATGTTTCGTTTTTAAATTTCACTGGAAAACCTGCGTGTCCGGCATAAAATGAGTTCGCATCCGAGGAGTATGAAGAAAACGCTGTAATTTGAGAAAGAAATAAGAGAACCGCAATGTTAGAAAGAATATATATAGGTGTCAATTTTCTGCTAATCTCCTTTTTTGGCCGATAATTTATGAAGGATTGTGCAATGCATCGAATAAACGTTGATCCCGGTTGTAAATGTCGCGCCGGAAATGAACCGTTCCGTTTTCATCTGCCCAGGACGTCCAGTATAACAAATGCACCGGAATCGGACGGGTTAACGTCACGGTTCGTTCGGTTCCACTCCGCATTGAAGTGACGATTGCATCTCGTGTCCATTCAGGACGATCATCGAGCAGGTATTCGGCTAATTCCACCGGTTTTTCGATCCTGATACACCCCGAACTAAAGTCTCTCTGAACTCGCGTAAACAATTCACGCGCCGGTGTATCGTGCAAGTATACGTTGTGCCTGTTCGGAAACATAAACTTTACCAGTCCAAGCGAATTGTTTGGTCCGGGGTCCTGCCTGAACCGGTATGGATTATTTCTTGGCATTATAGTTGTCCACTCTACAGTAGCCGGATCTATTTCACGGGCATCTGCTCCCCAGCCCTGAAAAACTCTGATCTTATTTTTTGCAAGATAATCAATGTCACGCGTAACCTGCGGCAATACGTCGTTTGCAGTAATGCCGGGAGGAATATTCCAGAATGGGCTGAAGACGAGATAGGTCATCTGTCCTGTAAATACCGGTGTACGACGGTAGTTTCGACCGACGATTACCCGCATATTCATTACCGTATTGCCGTTTTTAATTACATCAAGTTCAAAATTAGCAATGTTGACGAGAATATATCTTTCACCAAGATTTTCCGGCAGCCAGCGCCAGCGTTCCATATTTACCAGTACTGTCTTCAATCGCTGTTCTACAGACGTATTCAATTGTGCCAATGTTTCACGTCCTACCAGACCATCGGGATCTAAACCGTGTCTACGCTGAAACCTGATCACCGCCGATTCAAGTGATTCATCGAATAGATTTTCATCGACGGTGGTGAACTCGTCAAGATCGCCGGCAAGGATCAGCCGTGTACGCAGTGCAGCGATGCGTGCTCCCGAATCTCCTTTACGCATTGTAGGGCCCTCCGGCACGATAGGCCAACCGCCGTCGTTTAGAATTTCGCGATAGTGTGCAAGCAACTCGCGAAGCCGGAAATATTCCCTGTGATTGGGCAATAATCCATGTAATGTTTGTCGTATCTTTCTCTTATCAATCGCTTCATGCAGTACAGCGCCGAGATCGATAGGAAGTCTTGACGGATGCCACTCAGGATCGAGTGATTCGGGATTCACGCGACCTCCGTATAAGTGTGAACCGAGCACCAGGAATGCATCCGTAAGTAGAAGATCAAGATCGACAAGCCGGAGATGATTCAACGGTAAATTTTTTCGTCGCCGCTCATTGATAATGGTGAGCAGTCTTTCGATGTTTGTAAGATGGTAATCTTCCGGTGTAAGTCCATCTTTATATGCGTTTTTTATCGACGCGACTATACTATCAACAATAGGCAACGGTCCGTCGTTATCAATCCAGGCGGGGTTGTATGTTCGTTTGAGATAAAATCGTGGTAATACAACGGAAGAATAAATTTGCTCATCTCCCACCTCAAGCTGTGGGGGATGACCGGATGCTTCGATTCTTTGTCGTAAAGACTCCCTCGTTCTTTCCACAATGGTTTGCTCTTTTGTCGAAAGTGTCGCGAAGGTACAGACCGACACTGCGATAACGATAAAGATTCGAAAACACCTTGTTGATGCCAAAATTTTCTCCTTTCTCGTTGACCCGGAAATGTAATTAATTATAAAATTTATCAGAAAATCATCTGAAATGCAATTGTCGGTTTGTATTAGTGATATAATTTCATATATTTGCTGCATTTAGTGTCCCAAAAATTCCGGAGAATACAATGAAGTATATCGCTTATCTGGTGCCGGTTATACTGTTATTTTTGTTGATCCCGGCCGGAAACGGACAGGAGGGAGAAGCCGTGCATTTCGGTTTTTACTCATTGTTGCCTGCGCTCATTACCCTCATGCTGGTATTTGTAACCCGCGAAGTTATTTCATCGTTATTTATCGGCATTGTTGCCGGCGGCATCATCAGCGGCAATTTGAATATTCTCGATTCGTTTATACTTCCTTCCATCGGAAGCCGGTCCTTCGCCGTTATTCTGTTTGTCTATCTCTGGTGTCTCGGCGGTTTGATCGGTTTATGGACACGCACCGGCGGCGCACAATATTTTGCACAATGGGCGGCGCAACGTATTGTGAAAGGACCCCGTACTGCAAAATTCTTTGCATGGTTGATGGGTGTGGTCTTTCATCAGGGCGGCACTATTTCCACCGTGTTGACCGGAACGACAATCCGCGCTATTACCGATGATCAGAAGGTGAGTCACGAGGAAGTATCGTATATAGTCGATTCGACAGCGTCGCCGATTGCTACGGTTATCCCGCTGAATGTCTGGCCTATCTATGTCGGCGGATTGCTTGCCGGAAGTATTCCGATTTTCGCAACCGAACAGCAGGTTGTTAGTTTCTTTTTCGGTGCGGTGGCATTTAATTTCTACGGAATTTTTGCCGTTATTTTCACACTGTTGTTTGCACTTGAGTTACTGCCGTGGGAGGGAAAGAAGATGCGCGCAGCCAGAAAAAGATCGCGGGAAACCGGCGAATTGAACCGGCCCGATGCGACGCCTTTAGCCGCCGCTGAATTGTCGCAGGTTAAGGT
>PWTU01000548.1 GCA_003562775.1 Ignavibacteriales bacterium | reverse complement strand
TCCCGGCACTTTAGCGCATTCCGGTTCGACGAATTCGCAGATCATTACCCGGATAAAACGAACTACTACATATTTACTAATGCGGGTGCCGGTTTTCAAAACAGGAGAATGTTCCATCATCTGAAATTGATGGGATATTCCAATATTCATATAGTTCGGGGAGGAGGGGGTGCATGGGAACGAGCCGGATTACCTATCGTTCATGGAAACAGAGTTACTTTTAATGATACTCTCTATAGGACAAAGGATTACTCTATTGAAAAACAAATTGATGGTGATTGGATAACTGAAGCAACGTATATAGACCCCACATTCTCATTATTAAAAAAATATCAGGATATGATCCCTCGAGAGGGATTCCATAAACGATGGTACGAGAGAACGGATTTGTTTGATGTGACCACAGCAATTGAAATGAACCTCCAGGCACCTCAAATACATAATAATAAGATCTGGTTTGGAATAGGATATTATGATGGTGAAGGGTGGCGCGGATATGGCGGGATAGGATTTTATGATCCGGATACACAAGAATTTGGAATTTTACGCCATCCTTCTCTTGTCGGATGCTCCGTACGTGAAATATATTTTAGTGCAGATCGTATTTATATTTCTACTTACGCTCAATATGAAGGAAGCAGAAGTATATGTAATGGAGTTGTTGAACTAAACCTGCTGAGTTTTAAGTCCAAGTCGTGGCTGCCTACCAATATAGAAGATGACCTATATAAATATGCTGATGAATGGTTTAAATATCAAAAATATTACGACAAATCCATCCGGGAAATTATCGAAGACGAACGATTCATACGTATGCCGGCCGATGTTGATTTCGACCCGGCGGAGATTTCGAATCTCAGGAAGTGTGGACTCGAGACGTACATGTTGAATCAGTTTCACAATGAAATGCAAGCGAGACGCCACGCAATCGAAAATCAGATCATAGTTATAGATACAACGATTACCATTGATGAATCTCATCAAACTATACATATACGAAATTCCCGGGAGGATACCGGTATTCAACTTTTAACCGATTTGCCCAGAGAAATTCGTGATCTTGAACTTCTTAGTTACATTAAAATAAATATGTACACATTTGCGAATCTTTACAGACTAGAAGAAAATTTTGTTATTCACCCGCAGGACGAATACTACACTCATCGATTCACAGAATCAGGTTGGAGGTCAAGGCATGCCTATCCTGGAAAATATTGGAGTTTTGATGCGACTTTATACAAATGTGCCATTAGTTTAGTGGATTTCGATATTGCATACTTCAAACATGATACCGGTAAAATATTGCCAAGATTTGAAAATGTGACGTTCCGTATCACAATAGGTCAGTTAAGAAATTAATATTGAAGAATTGATCGACCATCGAGTGCGTGATGGAAAATCATAATAATTTTTCAGTTTCTATCAAAACATTTATGAATAGCCAATAATTGTATGATACCGCATATAGTCAAATGGGTTTCTAAATGCTTCATTATAGTAATATCTACTCGTTCGCGCCGCAATATGAACATCAATAAGGCCTCCTTATGAATTTTATTAATCTCATCTTTAGGCAAGCATTATTGCTTGTTGTCATTATGACCGTATATCCAATACACAGTTTCCTTGAGGCACAGGATTATTCAATGAAATCGTTGGCAATTTTGCGTGAAGACGGAATCATCTCTGGAAGATTCTCTTTCTGCGAAAGAAAGTGAATTGATGACAGGACCGGAAGGTGACCGGTATCCCGGCATTCCGGACGATAAATCCGATCGGGAACAATTTCCCATCAGGGTATCCGCAATGGGTTCGATCAGTAATGAGGATGAGATACAACTCTATTATGCAACTGCAACAAAGATGTACCCTTCCCCCGGTTGGATTCTTCGTCTTCAAGGATGGTTTGTAGGTAACAACAACGATCTTAGCTTCATTAAAAACAACTTCGGAATCGGGGACGCCGATGGGAAAATGCTTCCTCCAAGCGTAAAACCTCATGTTGTTTTCATTTTGGATAACAGGGTCTATGTCGGTGCCGAACTCTGGTATTATGAAGGAGAGGCATACCGGCTCTTCGAAATCACGAAAGAGGATCAAATAGAACTTATCCACTCGCGAATGAAGGGAAAAATCGTTCCGTAATGAAGCTGGATTGAAGATAAATGAAATACGTCTTATTTGTTTTGTTACTGACTATTGTATTTTATGTGGAAGCTCAAGTATATACATCTGTATCATATGATGAAGAAACGGGTAACTACATTATATACTATGAAAACATCCAAGGTGACACAGTAAGTGTAATATTCGAACCGAGAACAAAGATTTCTCCGGGTATATTTGCGAATGTTCACAATGGTAATACTATTGATACATTAAAATATTCCTATCATGTTTATTTACTTGGACACAGTGAACAGAATTTATTATCACTCACAATAAATACTGAATCATCTATAATATCTCACGAGAAACCTAATGATAAGTGGGAGTCCTATAAATCGAATAGAATTCCCGGTTGGAGATGGGTTAATTCTTATATACATCCTCGTGGTCTGTGGGTTGAAGATTTGGACATCTCACCAGGAGATTCGTTAAATGGATTTATAATACTTTCACAAGGCATCCCGACTATTGTGAATGCATATTTTGAGGGAAATGAGAGGATCTTGATGTTTCCGGATGAACCACCTAGTGAAGTAATGGAGATTATCGTACAGCTTGGAAAATTTGAAGTAAACTCTGTGCAAGTTCAAACCATCGGCCCCAAAGATCCCCCCGACCCGTTCGTTCATAGTGTATTCATTGATTCGCTCATTAGCTACCTCTGGCAGTCTTATGAACTGAGGTGGGTTCTTGATGAAACCTTTGTCGACGAGCTCGACGACCTGCTGCGTCAGGTTCGCGCCCACTTTTTATCCCCTGAACCTGATCCGGGGGGCGACCCGGCCGAACTGCTGGAGACGTTCATCGATCTTGTGCAGGATACGTACGACGGCGAAGGACCTCCGGGCGCTGAGTTGAGCAGCGAGGCATACGCGCTGTTTTACTACAATGCAAAGTATCTGCTTGAACGAATCGATTGACGGAGAGCGTTTTGGGGATTGATCCTGATAATTTATGTAAAACTATGAAATGCAACTATTCGCTCTCTCCATCATCCACCCCATTATCCCCCTTCGGATGTGCATTTTTCTGCTTCTCTCTGATGTATTCTTCGCTTACAATGGGAGGTTTTCGGGTTGCGGCGTTCAGAACCGTAATGCCGGCAATTTCACCTCGAGTATACCGGATAATGAAATCATCCTCGGTAAGAATCGCGTGATCTACACGATCGGAATTAAGCACATCTATATAAAGCACATCCACGTCCTTATCGTACTTTACCCACATATTTTGCTGCTTGACGAAGCCGGATACCATCCTGAGCAGTGTGTCTAAATATCTTTCTTCCATAGAATTTTCAAATCGTCAAATTGAATGAGATTGCGGGTTATGAAAACAGTTATTAAGTGACCACTTTTATTAGACTTTTCATCATATATAACGATCAAAAACTTACCACGCTCGATTTCTTTTACGCCGATCGAACGCTCCTCATTGCCTGCGTAAACAATATCGGGATTTTCGATCGCTTCAAGAGTATCGTTAAGGTACTGCGCGACCTCGGGATGTGCTTCGGCAATTATTTTCCAGCG
>PWTU01000334.1 GCA_003562775.1 Ignavibacteriales bacterium | reverse complement strand
TATGTTTTTGATTCCGGGCTGGTATATTTGCCTGTGTGAGAAATTCCTAACTCGGTACCCGAAACTTTCTGGTACGACTTATCCGTACCTACCTGAGATTTGGAAGCAACGAGGGCTTCACCGTCCAGCGATACGGCCTGGATCAGCTCACGGCTTTTGGGTTCAAAGTCAACAATATGAGGATAATCCGATACCGGCACATCGTCGCTGTCAGGAAATACTCCGACATTGAGTAATACGCCATAACATGCCAGGTACCGGCCAAGGTGTATCGTATTGAATAATGCCTCTGCCGAACGGTCATCAAAATCATCACGTGTCAAGGGATCTAAGGAGAAGATGTCAAACTCCTCATCCCCCTGAAGTGGTGCCTGAATGCCTGTCGCAGAGACGGATATTTTCAGGTATGTAATTCGCTGGCCGCAACGATGGGGAATCTGATCCTGGTCCGGTTCGTAGGCGAAGATTGCCACAGATGGACGCCACTCGGGAGGCCGGGATCCGTCACAAAATCCGGTATCCATCATCCCTGTGCTCGTGTTAATAAGTTTCCATGGAATATCTATAGGTAAAGGTAAGTCAGGCATTGGATTTCTCCTTAATATTCATTGATATTTTCTGACATACATTATTTTATAAATAATAACTTTATCGATTTAACAAAATCTCCGGCCTGCATTCTGTAAAGGTACACTCCACTTGTAACCATCCTGCCGGCATCATTACCACCATTCCATTCGACGGAATAGTAAGCGGGTTCCTGAGTCTCGCTTACAAGCACACGAACCCGGTGACCCCGTATCTCCTTCAAAAGATATCTCACATCGATATTCCCATCAGCCGCTTCGAACTTTACCCTAAGCGGATAGTGTTGATCCTCTGCTTGAATCAATATATCTTTTGTTGTTTTTTCGATTAGATACCAATTACCCAAAAAATTGAGCACACCCTGGTAACTGAGAACCTGCGGGAGCAATGACGAAGGTGAAGCGACCGAATCCGCAATGTTATTTACTGTTTGCGCCAACCCCGGATATGTTAGGGAAACAGCAAAAAGAAAAGTAAGAAACATATACCTTCTCATTTCTCAACCTCCTCATTAAGTAAATGAAACTATGACTATACTGAACTATAAAGTGAAAGTCATATACATAGTGCTATTCAACGAATATTCTGTTTTTTCTACTTAGAGGAATTCATACTTCACATACCGCCACCGGCCAGTGCGAGAGTATTCTCCCCAAGATTAACAACCACGATACCAGAATTCCATGTACCTACGATAAATTCATAAATGTTTCTCTTTATCTTACCAACATTAACCTTTTCGTCTCAACATACTCACCCGCACGAAGCTGATACAGGTACACACCGCTTGTAAGATGACTCGCGTCGAAAAGTGTTGAGTATTCGCCGGCAGTCAAATCTTCATTAACGAGTGTGGTTACTTTTCTTCCCAGGATATCATAGATCGTAAGTGTTACTTTCGTGTTTTCCGGAATCGAAAAGCCAATCGTTGTAGAAGGATTAAACGGGTTCGGGTAGTTTTGCAAAAGAGCAAATGATTCAGGTACTGCCCCTCCTGTATTTTCGACCACATGAACAACACCCGCACGAAATTCAAAATCCGTGAGCACTATGTCGAAAATTTGTTCATCCTCATCATACGTTATCAAATATGTCATCGGATAATAACCGTCTCTCTGATACGCCTGGGGCTGCTTTATTGCTATGGTATCGGCAGGATAGGTAAGCAGGTATTCGTTCGTAATCATCGGCTCGATGAATATCATTTGTCCTTCGAAGAAACCATAGATCAATGTTGCTGTAAAGGGTTCCCCGTGAAGCTCGGCCGCTAAACTGTCGACAAAATGCACACCCATCTCGGGAATGGCAAAAAATTCGGGCTCACCCGGAAAGATATAATCCTCGGGCATAAACTCATCCGGGATCGCGGTAGTATCGATCATAGGAGGTATAGCCATCCGTTCCTCTTCCGGAATCATTTAGAAATGGAAATCGAAATGAGGTACTCCCCACCATTCAAGCGGCGGATGACCCATCGGTTCATACCAGGTGGCAGCATGTATGAACAAGCTATCGGATGCTACACGGGGAAAGTCAATCGAATAAACACCCTGCTCCGGCTCTTCGACTGCCGCTTCAGATACCGCTATTCCGATTCTGAGCGGTGCATTTTCGGGATCAACTTCTATCCACGTGTATATGATCCCATCACCGAGCGTTAACGTATCCCCGTACGCGATGGTTTGTGCATTTCCGGTTGAAAGAGGGACTACCGAAAACAGCATTATCAGTAAAGGAAGAAGGGATTGCAAAAAAGTAAATGGGAAATTACATGTCCCCCTGTGAGCGGAAATTTGTAGAATTCCGAACGTCATAAATCCTCCCATTAGTATATTTGAGTTGTATTGAAAGACACTCACCTACCTGTCGCTACGAGCGATGTAACGATACAAGATTATAACGCAGTAAGGATAGATAAACAATACCCTGATTAGGGTATTTTTCTTATAGGTACTGGTTATTGGTTAATCGTAATCCCAGAGTTGCACATTGGTAACCGTTAACAGAATTATAACAGTCTATTCTTAATTGCTTTTGAAATCGCTGCAGCCCTGGAATGGACGTGAAGCTTTGCGTATATGTTTTTAATATGAGTATGAACGGTATAGGGACTGATAAAGAGCGTTTCCCCGATTTTCTTTTCACTAAGCCCCTCAACAAGTAGCTCAAGAATTTTGTGCTCGCGGGGAGAGAGGGCGAGCAGTTCGTTTTTGGGTGCGGTTTTTTCACGAATCAAATTTAGCAATCTTCGTGCAATAAGAGGACTCATCGGCGCACCATGCAATATTCCCCGTATCGATTCAATCAACTTCTCTTTCTTTGCGTTTTTTAGAATGTATCCCGATGCACCGGCGCAAATCGAATTGAATATCTTTTCATCGTCGTCATAGACGGTTAACATTAAAATTTCTATCGTTGGATACTCTTCTTTAATCTTCTGCGCTGCTTCGATTCCGGACATTCCCGGCAATCCGATATCCATTAATAGAACAGCCGGAATATCTCTCTCCAAACCTTTCAAGGCATCTTCCGCCGATTCATAGGCACCGATACATTCGATATCATCCGTAGTTTGCAGCGTATCGACATACATCTCGCGTGTTCGTTTATCGTCTTCAACAATCATAACGGTGATTGTATTGACGGTAGGATGTTTTTGCGGTGAATTATCCATCAGATAGGTCTCCATAATAAGTTGGTACAGTGTATGAATGAACCGGATAATTATCAATACCCTGATCAGGGTATTTTAGCGATGAAGGATAGGCGTGTTCCATTCGACTGCATGGATTCTATCATAAGTTCGCCGTTTAATAGTTCAGCCCGGTTTTTCATGTTCTTCAAACCGTGACCGTTCGCGTTTGCAACACCATTGAAACCTTTCCCGTCATCGGCTATTATCAACAGAAACATTTTCTTTCTGCGTTTCATGTCGATGTCCACCGATTTTGCATCAGCATGCCGTATAATATTCGTAATGGCTTCTTTAAAGATAAGAAATAAGTTACGTCTAAAATCAAGCGGTAAATTGAGCGTGGTTAATTTCGGATCTATACTGATGTTGTAATCGATTTGTTTGGTCTCAAAAATCTGGGATGCAAATGATTTCATATAGAGCGCAAAGTTTTCAAACGAATCGTTCTTCGGATCGACCG
>PWTU01000444.1 GCA_003562775.1 Ignavibacteriales bacterium | reverse complement strand
TGAGCCTACCCAGCCCACCACCAACCCGGTATCGAAGATCGAAAACGCGCGCAGAGCGCCACCTTTACGCACGCCCGATCGCGGACGCAAAATTGCCCTCATGAATTAAGCGGGCTAGGCATATTTCTTAAGTCTGTATTTTTAATCGCCCTCGACTTGATGACCGACGATCCGCTCTGACCGTGCGTCGCAGTCTCTATAATATCCGAAAGCACCAATTCGCCATGGCCAATTGAGATGCACTCAAATAGCTTACTCTCTATAAGAGTTCGAATTTGATAGTCAGACAAAAGATTTATCTGACTTCCCCCTAAAATGAGTTTTGTTTCTGGATGGCACCGGCGGACAAGGCGCGCTAAATATATTGTCTCTGATAATTGTTCTCCAAATGCGACGCTAAATCCTACGTAATCTGGTTTACTATTGTCAAAAATCTCTTCGATCCACTGTTCATATAACGCAGTAAGGAAAGTTGGCCGGTCTCGCTTGGTAAAGAGGCAATCTTGTAGGTCTAGCGGCCGTGGACAAATATGTCGGCCGATTACTGACATTACATGACGAAATGACGCCGACGAAAGCGTTTCTCCTCGCGCGGAGGTTTGCTCCAAAAATTGTAATACACTGTCAAAATATGTCTTATCCGTGGATTCGTTGGATGCGATGAACGTCGAACGCAAATCTAATAAATGAGCAGAAGTGGAAAGGTATCGACATAGGCGTATATTTAGATCCGTTGATGTAACCTCGTGCGCTTGATTACGAAGTATGGCTGTTAGCAGTGGTATCGCAAGGTGCGGACCATTTAGGGCAGACTCTACGAGCGGCGGAAATACAAGATGAAAGTGCGCCATTGTAATTATCCGTGTTGCGAATTATTAAGGAATAAATTTTAAAAGTGGTGTAGGTATGTCATATGCCTGCACCATTAATGATCACTCCTATTGGCTTTATGGGACGTTCTATACGGGGGATGGCGGCGCTGGCCGGATAGGGACAACGCCCCATTGCCAAGGACTTTTGAGTATTCGACTATTTCGCAGATCGTGCGCAACTGGCCACGAGCATCGCGAAACTTCGACATAGAAAATGTTACGATCAATTTATGCCTTGTTACATCCATATGCACCATCGTCGCTGTCCATATCCCCAAACCTTACGTCGCGCATGACATTCGCAGAGTGTGCTACATCGGGGATCTCATTCCCGGACAAGTCCAGAAACCAAACTGTCGGAAATTCACCAAATAGCTTGTGGTAGAATTCAATCCAAGACGAATTACTTTCCGCTTCACGAAACCCAGCGGGAACATGATGAATATAGGATTCATAGGTTGCATTGCAAAACTGATGATAAATTTCAGTATGAAGAATGAATGATTTCCAGGCAGCAACAACAACCGCGCCAAACATACCCATTGGATGGGGGCTGTATAGTATTTTGATGGCCATGTACTTTTTTAGCTCAATTACGGCGGATGTTTGGAGAGAAATATCCTCAAACTTCACACCTTGTGAATGCATTGGCCGTCCAGGCAAAAATGAAAGATCGAATACATCAATAAAGCGAAGGCGATTTTGTTCCTTCCTATGCAATTCTTCCCAAACGTCTTGGGCTATATCGAGAGGCAGGTTGCTCATTTTGTTTCTCTTCGCGTTAGTCTTTGTGTTGCCACAAAGGGTGACGTTGTCAAATGGGCTGCGGAGCTTGCACCACCTGTTTGCATCTACATAGACAACATCCCTTCCCCGACTCGGAGCACCCTTCAAAACGAGTATGCACTCGATGACTCGGTTAGGCAACCGACCTCGTCCCAAGAAAACCTCTCGCTGCGCCGGAGAACGCCTTGCACCGCACTGGGTTTCGCTTCTTTGACTCCTGCGCGATCGGCGTGGCCTCTAAGATCAACACGGTTAGGCGGTAGGTGCCTGCTGCAGGAGGATTTCTCGCTCGGCGGTGTCGCGGAACGGAAACTGGAGCACACTGCCGTTGTGCGCCCCGATCGAGTTCCAGTCGGCAAACAGCAAGAGACCTGGTCGGACATGCTTGAGGTGCGTGCGACAGGCCTCGCGCATCGCTTCGGCGCGGGAGGCGCTGGTGGTCACGGTCAGCACCCGGAACACGGGGATGTTGAAGGCTTGGACATGTGCCTTGGTCTCGAAGGCACTCGCGTAGATCACGAACTTGCGCAAGAGCGAGGTGTTACGCCAAAAGCTGGGCTGCCGGAGGCGATGCTCGCCGGGCACGATCGTCTCGGTGCCCTCGTCGATCTCAAGGAAGAAGTATTGCCGGCGACCGCCGGCCACGAGTGAGAAAATGCGATCCGGTGCGGTGCCCTGCTCCTGTACACCACCCGGCCAATTCACAATCCGAGTGCGCAGGGTGTTTTTGAGCCCACGCCTAGTCAGCGCTTGGCCGCGGTCTTCAAACTCCTCCTGATACAAGAGGCGTGTCCCCTCGCCCGCCATGGTGGCGTCGCGCCACAAGCGAGCCATGAAGCGACTGACCGCCAGGTCATGTGCGATGGTGGTCGGCTGCAGCTCGCGGTTCTTCTGCGTCCAGCGCTCAGCGGGCACGGCAACGCCGCGGTAGGCGCGGAGGGCCCGGGCACCCTGGTTTGCGATCGCGTAGACTTGCGGATCTGAACCCTGCCGAAACCGGAGCCGGTTCAGGGCCTGGGGTAGACGATGTAAAAACGGGTCGGGCCCTTTGCGCAAGCGGTTCAAGCGACGCGAGAGCACCTGGTCTGTCCGGTTAGGGAAAAGCCCATAGATGCTCTTGGCATCGATCACGCGGTTGCAGAAGACGTGCCAGAGGATCGAAAGGTCGTCCTGTTGGAGTTGAATGGCTGGAGCCGGATCGTCGGTGCGATACCGGGGGCTGGGGGCGCGCTTCGTGGTCATGCCACTATTGTATCATTGCTCCGGCACGCTGAACGGATCGTCCTCTGGATCAGCCTCGGCCTCCGCCGGAGCCGTGCGGGAGGCAAAGACCTGGTCGGCTTCGGAGGTAGGCAATAGGAACGGTGATTTGATCCGCGCGGCTTTGAGGAAAGCCTGTTTCCGGCGTGGGCTCAGGAACGATGACGTCACGTCCGGCACAACCACCACCTTTGGTTCAGCGCTCGGATGTGCCAGAATGAAATGTTGGCGAGGCAACTCGCGCACCACCCGAATGGCGCGGTTGAGGATCTCGCTCTCGCCCTCGACGGCCGTTGGCAGGGTTTTGAGGATGGGTTTGAGGGCTTCCGACTCACCCACGGACGACACTTGGCTTCGGCTCTGCCCCGAGGCGTACCCGCTCCCGGACGACGTGACCGCATTCAGCCCCGAGGACAGGGTCTCCCCCCGTATCGCTATCCCGTCGAGGCCCATCGCCTGCGAGATGGCGGTCGACGTCCCGGAGATGTCTCCCTGCGAGCTACTGGTACTTGACGATTCGCTATAGCCGGTCGCCTCGGCCCGTTGTCGGAGGGTGATCATCTCATGATCGACCACGGCCGGCTTATCGAGGAGGGTTTTGACGCGGTTATAGTCGAACTTCTGGCGCAACAACTGCTTGGCCAACAGCTCCGCATCACCGTCGGCCAACCCACCGAACACCACCTTGGTGCGGGCGTTTGTCATGACGGCGTCGAAGACGTGGTCGCCGTACTTGCGCAACTGGCCGAGATGTTGGTGCACCAAGACGACGTGCAGGCCGAACTTGCGCGTCTGGTCGAGCATGGCCTCGATGTCTTCGGTCAGAAACCGGTAGCACTCGTCGATGTAGAGATAGAAGGGGCGACGGGTGGCGTCGCGCTTCTGCCGACGCAGGGCTCGGTTGAAGAGCGTGTTGGTGAGGAGCGTACCGATCAGTCGGGCATTGTCGCTCGAGATCAACCGGGGTTGTAGATTGACCAGGATGATATCGCCCGCCTCCATACACCGGCTTACATCAAGCGCCGTATCCTTCAGGGACAGCATCCGCCGGATGGTCGGGCTCGAGAGAAACTCGATCAACCGATTGTTGGTGCTGCTGAAGGCCTCGCGGAATTCGCGCGGATGAAGCGCGTTAAGATCCTCCCACAGCAACCGGAAGATCGGGTCGTCGAGATCCGCGGTCACCAGCGCGCGGAACCCGTCAGAATCGGTGGCACTCGCAAGCTTCATGGCCTCACTGAACGGCCGGCGATGGCGGGCGAGCACGTAGAACACGGCACGCAGACATTTCTTGAGGAGCGGGGTGCGATTGGTGTCTTCCCCACCCCAGACCTGGGCACAGGCGGCAACCGCCTCGTCGACGGTCTTCGTCAGATAGACCGGATCATCGTAGCGCAGTGGATCAAAGCCGACCGTCCACTCGGGCTCGTTCGGATCAATGAGATGAATTTGGCGCCGGCGGTGCAGCCCGTTTTGGGCACACCACCCGGTGATCTCCTCGTAGAGTTCGCCATGGGGGTCAATGAGGCAGACCCCGTGACGGTGATTGATGTCTTGGCGGATCAACTGCTCGATGAAACGGCTCTTCCCCTGCCCCGTCGCGCCGATCACATGCATGTGCATGCTGCGCTGCTCAGGCGTCGCCAGCATCGGCTCATCATCGCCTTTCTCACAACCAAGGAGGACAGTGTGCGGCACGCTCAATCCTTCTGCTGCACCAATGAATCCTCTAATTGCTCATAGAATGTCTGCAAGCAATCTGGCATAGCCTCAAAGCTTCCATACTGCGCGATATCCCGTTTCTTATCGGCTTGTAATATTTCATAGTCTTTTTTCATTTGCTCAAGTTGCTTTCGTTTATCACGGAAATTTGTACCACCGGCTCCCGCTTGGAGATCAGCTAATTTTCGCTCGACGATCTCTTTTTGTCGCTCAGCCTCTGCCCTGGAACGCATTATCTCGGCCTTGTCGATTGCTTTATAATCCGCACTGTTCTTTAAGCGAGCTTCCGCTCGCGCCAGCTCTCGCTTGGCCTCGGCCAGTTCAGTGTCAGCTGCCACCCGCCGTTTCTCCGCCTCCGACTTTCTTACCGCTCGCTCGGCCTGGTCAGTTGCAATATATTCGTCAACTGCTTCGAGGCGATTGCGCGATACTAGCAAATTCCTCTGCGCATCATTGCGGCCGATCTCTGCCTGCGCCCGCCGTGCCTCGGCCTGAAGCAGTTCCCCTTGTACGTCGAGCGCTACGCGGGCCCGGATAGCGTCGATATTCTCCCACCGCATTTTGGCGGCGGCGACCTCTACCTGCGCATCGTAGAAAGCCGCGATCGATTTCTGCACATTCACCCCGCTTTCAAGAGCGCGATGATAGGCATCCAGCGTTCTGCGCATGCCCCAGTATGGTAACTGTCCAAAAAAGGCTTGTTGCAACGACATGTCATACATGTTCGGTGCTGGTGGAAGCACGAGGTGGACTGCTTCAGATGTGCCGTTTTTGGCCGGCAGATAGATGGTCACAAGATCCTTCGATTCAGGCTCCGACTTGGTCATCGCGCTTGCTTCCGCTGCGCTGCCTCAAGGGTTTTGATTCTGAGCTTGTAGCGGTCGATCTCCTCGAGCACCTTCAACAACTCCGCCTCCTCCTTAAGCCGCTTCGTGTCGTGATGCATGGCTTTGCTGAGGCGCTCTTCCTCGGCCTTAAGCCGAGCCTCCACCCTACGCGCCTCCTCGAGCTGGGCGTTCAAATCCTTGCGCACCGCCATCGCATGGGCGGCGGAGGTGGACTTTTCACCAGCGCCGCCCACGACCAGGTGCGGTGAGATCATGCCCGATCCCCTCGCTTGCTCCACCGGCCCGCGTAGCTTGCTCACCGTGTTGCTGTAGATCAGGGCGCGGGGCATGCAGAGCAAGGCAGCGACACTTACACCCAACGTCACTGGCGATAAAATATACAGAAATATTGCAGACAATATACCGAAAACAGCGTTCAATAAAACAAAAAGCAAATTGAATCCAAGAACGAACAATCCAGTAAATAATCGACTTATAAAAGATGAATCTTCATTAAGAGTTGGCAGATATGACGCGAATATTTCGGCAAAAGGAAACGGGTTTCGATTGGCAGATTTCATGCTTTCTGTAAGTGCAAAAAACAGCACCACCACCAGTAAGCCGATCCAAATCTTGATGGATCGCCGAATTATTGCTCCAGCGCGATCGTCACTCGGATTAAAAAAATCCAACCGAGAAGATACCCAGCAAATTCCCAAGCACGACACCCCCCACACGCTATGCCACAACACTATGCTAATCATATCCGGCTGAAGGAAGTAATTTGACGTACCAAAAATATATCGTAATATATTTGCAGCCTTATCGTTCTGCAAAAAATAATAGGCGAACCCCGCCACCAGCCCAATGATCATACAGGCGATTGTATAAGTACTGGTTTCTTTCGAGCGCATGGCAAAATCTCTGGTTGCGCGGGCTTCTCTCCATGACCGACACCCCGAACTGGTCGGTGTGTCGCACTGCAGGGAAGCCTTGAAAATGACCTCGTTCTTTATCGGCCTCGGCATTCTGTTGGGCCTCGGCTATGGCGTCTACCGGATTCTGCAAATCAAGCTCGATACCGGCCTCGCCCCGCGCATCATGAGGCAGCTCGAGCGCGATGTCGGCATGCATGATGCCCCTCGGCGTCAGCCGGACAACATCTTCGCCATGCTCCACGAGACGACGCGTGATCCCCGCCGTCGGCCGTCGATCATCGAAGCCGAATTCGAAGAGGTTCCGGTCGCGCCTGAGGTGCTGAAGAGCACCAGGTGCCAGACCGCTACTCCCCTACCCTTCCGTCGGCACCGCTGACGGAAGCGCCCTCGACCCCCACCCGGGCGGTCGAGGGCTTTCTATATTCCTAGGAAGCTAGCCACCTCGCTATCTTGGTTTCAACGCTCGCCCGCGGGCGAGCGTACCGGCGAGCACTCTGCGCAATCACCTTCTGCCGGGTACCATACGGCTGGCACCAATCCACGGTCTGCCCCAAGAACGCTTGGGGCACCTCGGTATCCTCGGTGAGCTGCACCACCACCTCCCCGCGTCGCAGGTCACGAAGCACATTGGCGCCGATCGTCCCGAACTCATTCCCGAGGACGGCCGCGTCCTCGGCACCGACCCGAAAGGCGATCAGACTGCCGACATTCCCGAGAATGGCGGCTCGCACGGATGGCAAGAGTTGGTCGAAATACTGGTGCCCGATCGTGAGGGTGAGGGCGTACTTGCGTGCCTCCGAGAGAACCGACGCAAACGCATCGGTGGTGAAATTTTGAAACTCGTCGATGTAGAGATGAAACGGTACCCGGGTCGCCGGATCAGGCCGATGCATGGCGGCCTGCAGGAGCCCCGCCACCAAGAGTGACCCGAGTAGATTGGCCGGATCAGCCCCGAGCTCCCCCTTCGGCAATCGCACCAAGAGGATCTGTTGCTTCGCCAGCACCGCCTCGAGGTCGAGGCTCGGCCGCCACTGCGACAGCACGTTGCGCACCGCCGGACTGCTGAGCACCTGACCGATCTTGTTCTGAACCGGCGACAGCGCTTCGGCGAGCTGGCGCTCATTCCAGCGGTCGAACTCGTGCTCAAAGAAGCTGCGTACCCGTTCATCGGTCACCTCGGCCACCACCCGCTTACGGTAGCTCGGCTCCACCAGGAGCCGAGGGATCGCCAGAAACGATGCCCGGCAGGAATCGGGCGCGGAGAGGAGCGCGGCCACCGTGTTGTACAGGATGTACTCGAGCCGCGGCCCCCAGCTGTCCGCCCACACGTGGCGGAAGGCGGCTACGATATTGCTGGCCACGAGAGACTGGTCGTCCGGAGCTACCCGATAGAAGGGATTGAAGCCCACCACCTGGTGGCGAACGCTGGGATCGAGGAGCACCACGTCATCGATCCGTCGCGGGGGCACCAGATCGAGGATGTCGTCGACCAGGTCACCGTGCGGATCGATCAAAGCGACCCCTTCCCCACGTTCGATATCCTGGGCGACCAGGTTCTTGAGCAAGGTCGACTTGCCGGTGCCGGTCTGACCGATGATGTAGACATGCCGGCGCCGGTTGGCGGCGGCGATGCCGAAATTGTATCGTTGGCCCCAGACTTCCCGAGTGCCGATGTGTAACGTGTGTGTTGCCATAACCCCAAGCCAACCCCGCCTGGAATCGTGTCTTCAACTGATCGTGGAAGAAAACACGAGCGCCGCACGGCGTTCTCGATCACGGCGTGCGTGCCTCCAATCGTCGCCAGCGCCAGCCCGAATGTGTCTGCGTCCGGTTGGCGCTCCCAAAGTGTGGGTGCAGATTGAAGCGAAACGGGATTGGCTTCGAGCGACGTCAAGTCTGAATTCGTCTTCTCTATAGTATACTCTAGGCAATGCGTCGATCTTGTTACCTTTCCACACCACAAACTACAAATATGTCAAGTAAAAAAATTCTAGGTGTGCGGTAGCATATGAAAAGAACGTTCCTCAGCGTTCACGTATACATACAACCATCATGGTGAATCACATGCCCAGCCGTCGCTTAGACTTCAAGGCGCTACGCGCCAGTGCGGACTTCTCGAAAGTGCTCGCCAGCTACGGCATCGCGCTGGTGAAGGACGGGTCAAACCCGTCTCAGCACAAGGCCCTCTGCCCTTTCCACGACGACCAAAAGCCGTCGCTCAAGGTCAACACCGAGAAGAACATCTACCACTGCTTCGTCTGCGACGCGGGTGGCAACATCCTCGAGTTCGTCATGGCCATGGATGGCATCGCCATCCGGGAAGCTGCCCGAAAAGTGGCCGAACTGAGCGGATCGACCATCGATCGTCAGGCTCCTCCCCCGCCGGCTGCGCCGGAGACACCGGGGACGGTGCCTGACGATCTCCCGACAGAAAATCAGGCGTTGTCCTTCGCACTCAAGCTCGAACAAGATCCCGAGCTGAGCGCCTGGCTCAGCAGCCGGGGCATCGAGGCGCCGGCGATCGAGCGCTTCGGCCTCGGTCGCGTGTCAGCCCGCTCCAAAACCATCGGCGGGCGGTTGGCCATCCCGCTCCATGACGAAGCTGGCCAGCTGATCGGCTACTGCGGGCGCTATGTCGGGGACATCGTCCCCGACGACGTGCCGAAGTACCTCATGCCCAAGCGGTTTCGAAAGGAACTCGCGGTCTTCAACCTGCACCGCTACCGCGCCAATCCCCCACCGCACCGCTTTGCGGTGCTGGTCGAGAGCTTCCTCTCGGTCATCCGCCACGATGGCCACCTCTCTGCGCTCTCGACCATGGGGCGGAGCATTTCGCCGGAGCAAATCGCGCTCCTGCGGGAGACGGGTATTACCCGGATCCTCGTCGTCTTTGACGGCGACGAACCCGGGCGCGCCGGTGCTCGTGCCGTGTCGGCCGAGCTCGCGCCCCACTTCTGGACGCGCATCGTCGATCTCCCTGAAGGAGTGAAGCCTCACCACCTGGCCTGGGACGCCTTCCGCCCCTTCCTCGCCGACGCCTGGCAGACCAGGTCGTCGACCAACTGACCCCCCGGATGCGGCTTCGCCCGCATCCGGCTTTTTTTACATCGAAGATGCCAGCCGACCACCCTTCGGGGTGTGTAAACCGGGTGGGGATTCCGGGGCCGGCGGCAGGGGGCACAAGAAAACCCCGCTCTTGCGGGGCTTCTTGCCAGTTTTCCAAGCTATGTTAGAATACTGATGTTTCGTAAGGCGCTTCCTTTTCTAGGGAAGCGTTTTTCGTTTTACTCTCGTGTCCGCGCAGGAAACTGGCAATGATTTCCCCCCGCAAGAGCAAGGTGGCGTCCTCTACGGAACGCGACCCCACGATGACCGACCGCAACAACGTCCGCAGGCGATCATCGAGCGAAAGTGGCGATTGCTGACGCATAGGCTCGTATGAGGCTAGAGGCTGATAAACTCGACCGACGAGCCTGCGTACGGCGCTAGCCCGTCTGGCCCGCCAGCACCAACAGAGAGGCTCAGGCGTCAAGCGGAGTCGCACCGGGCGTTAGCCCCTGCGACACCGCTTGACGCATGAGGGTGGTTGGTACGCTGAAGGGCGACGGGCGTGCCGTGGCCCCCTGCCCCGGAAAAAAGCGCGAGCGATGAGCGAGCACCGCGGGGCTCCGGTTTCCACACCCCGATAGGGTGGTTCGGCCCTCTTAGTGGTCTTTGACCACAAGACGTTACCCCCCGAGTTGTCGGCGCCCCCCGTCCGTTGGATTTTTTCGACGCCCGATAGGAAGGCGATAAAAATCCTTACGGCGGGGCGTGCGCCCGACCCCGACCGCTCGGTGCAGGATGGCCAGCGATAGCGTTTCGATAGAAGGCCAGACCAACCGAGAGCAGCCGCTCGCCCCCGTCCGGCATTGCCGAGGGGGTGACGGCGGAGCGAAGCCTGAGCAGACGGTCTTGTTAAAGCCGTTGGAGCAGGCGAGCGGTCGGGGTCGGGGTCGGGCGCTGACCGACAACTCGGGGGGAACACGATAGTGTTGTGATAACACACAAAACGCGCATTTTTGCGCGAACGAGACTATACAATTCTTATATTGTATAGTCGATTGTATGGCTCATTCGAGCCTGTTTTGGCGCCGTGGCGCCCCTTGAATCCCGGTCGGGGATTGGGCGAAGCCGACGCGGTGAGCCAAGTAGGCAGTCATCTGCCACTATCAGAATTTCATGATAGCATGCAGGCTAGGCCTGCCACCACTGGGCCGCGATCGCCGTGTCCAAGGAACAACCACCTAGACCTCCTCATCGTCCGCCGGTGTCGAAATGGTTCGACGTCGGCGACGCGATGGAGAAAGTCGATGGGACAAGAGCCGACTGAGCGCGTGGCGAACCTCAAGGCACTCGCCGAGCTCGAGGGCTATGAGAGCGTGGAAGCGCTCCTTGAGGTGGCGCAGTTCGACTGCGTCATCCCGGGGATCTGCACGACAGCAGGCTGCACCTACACGGTCGAGGTCGAGCCGGATCAGCGGGAGGGCTTCTGCGAGGCGTGTGGCACATCCACCGTTCAGAGCGCTCTTGTGCTGGCGGAGCGCATCTGATGGCGGGCGTGGACGCGGCCAAGATTGCCGAACTGAACGATGCGCTTCGGCAGACCGGTGAGGGCGGACGGGTCGTTACGACGAGCGGTGTGATGGCCTTGGGGCCGGACGTCATCATCGCGGTCATGGCCGCGGTGCGGACGTTCTCGACCTTCACCGAGGACAACGATCCGTACGGCGAGCACGATTTCGGTGCTGTCGAGGTGGCAGGAGAGAAGCTCTTCTGGAAGATCGACTATTACGATCAAACCGGTGAAGGGCTGTCGCCTGATCCGGCCAACCCCGAGCTGACCGTTCGGGTGCTCACCATCATGCTCGCGAGCGAGTACTAGCCAGGGGGTGTGCTCCCCCTTCCCTTTCCCCTCATCCCTTACGTTTGGGGGGGATGCGCAGACGCCTAAAACCGGCTCCTGCGCTTTTTTTAAGGCCAATAAGGGGTTAGGCGCGGTCGGCACCCGTTTGGCGGCTCCTGGGGCATTTTTGGGCTTCAGGAGGCAAATTATCCACAGGCCCAAACGATCCACAGGCTATCTTCTTTTTATTCTTTATCTTCAAGTCTTCGGGGCCATTTTCGTATTTAAAAACAATGGGTTATCGCTCTAACTATTACGTTTGGGGGGTGTTTCCCTTACATATGGGGGGACTCTCCGTTACGTTTGGGGGGATTTAGCCTTACGTTTGGGGGGAGTTTGCTCCTGCCCTCCCCTTCCCTTTCGGCTTGCGCCAACCCTTACTCTTACCTAGCCTGTGTGTAAGGTAAGGAATGGAGACGCAGGGCGTTGTTGGGATATCCCCCCGAACGTAAGGATTCGGAGACCGTCCGGCGCACGCTCGAGCTGACGCCGGTACCGGGTGAGATGCTCAAGCCCGCCGAGCTGATCGATGTCGACGGCGCTACCGAGCTGACCTTGGCGGCTCGTCGCCTGTACAACCAGCTCATTGCCCATGCCTTCGGCCCCGACATGGGTAAGGAAGGCCAGGAATGGACAATCCGCCTGAGCGAGCTGCGCGGTACCCACAAGGGCAACGAGCGGATCGAGGACAGCATTATCGCCCTCATGAAAACGATCGTCACCGTGCGCCTGGCTGATGGCGCTACCCGGCGGGTAGCGCTCCTCGGGGGCAACGACATGGGCGATCCGGAGCGCACCCATGGTGCCCTCACCTACTCCTTCGACAAGCGCCTGGTGCCGCTCCTGCGCGAGAGCTCGGTCTTTGGCAAGCTGGAGCTGGCGGTGATGCATGCCTTCACCACCAAGTACGGCTTGGCGCTCTATGAGGCCCTCGCACGGCGGGTACGGCTGACATACAAGTTTTGCGAGGAGATTCCGCTCGACACCTTTCGCGAGATGCTCGGCGTGCCGCCCGATAAGCTGGTCACCTTCTCCAATCTCAAGCTCCGGGCGATCACCCCCGCGCTCGAGGAGATCAACGCCATCGCCTCCTTCGGCTGCCAGATCAAACCGGTGAAGCGAAAACGCAAGGTGGTGGCGGTGAGCCTGTACTGGTGGCGGAAGGATGAAGCCGAGCTGAAGCAAGCCTATGCCGAGCTGCAGCGTCCCAAGGTGGGCAGGCGGGCTCGAGCCACTGGCAACACTGAGCACATCGTTGCCGTCGGTACCCTGTTTAGCCAAGATCTGGCAAACATAGATACGAAGTGAGTTATCCCCATCTTCTTTTTTTAAAAGGCCTTGAGTATTAATCTCTTTTATTTTTCACTGCATATTATTAGGAGGAAAATATTTCCGCTTTAGACCGGAAATGGTTTCCGTTCTAGACCGGAAAATATTTCCGGTCTGGATTGGAAGCACTTCACCTTTTCCCCAGCTTAACCGTCAGATCCAGCTGGTACAAATTGGGCTTGCCTTGACCTCGTTGTTGGACGGTCAAGAGGCGGGCCTCCTCCAGCTCTTTGAGGTAGGTGCGCACCGAACGGTCGGAAACGCCCATATCCTCGGCTAAGCGCTCCTGCCCGGGAAAGCAATAGTCGTTGTGCCAGGCGTAGGACAACAACGTGGCATAGGTCAGCTTCGCCCCGGGGCTGAGTTTCGGCGCACGCAAAATCGCGTTCGGCACTTGCGTGAAGCCGGACGTACTAAGAACATCAGCCCCCTTGAGTATGATGTTCCGCTCGTTGATGAGGTGCTTTAACTCTTGCATGGTGGCGGTACTTACCAACCATTATACACCCTCCCCCTGGCGCCAAGATGGCGGGTTGTGCAAAGGCTCCGTTTGCGCTCGTTGAACGCTCTCGGGCGAGTAGCGGATGGGCGCCTCTGTCCCCTGCCCTCTCTCTGGCGTCTGGGCGGGTAGCAGGGCTCGAAGCTGGGTATTCTCCGACCGGAGCCGGCCGAGCTCCTCGGTGCGATCCAGGGCGACCTCGAGCATGCTGTCGAACTTCTCCTTCATGAAGTCGATGAGGCTATCACGGGCCTGCTTGTCGACCGAAAGCATGAATTTCTCTTTCTCGAGCTCCGCCACCTGTCGCTGGAGTGCCGCGACCTCGTCGCGACTGGCCTCCGACGTCGCGTCAGGCGTCGCTGTTTTCGCCGCGACGTCGGGCTCGGTGTCGGCCTTCTCTGGCTTGCTGAAAATCCCGGCTGTCGCGTCAGTGTCAGGTGTCGGACGCGCTGCCCCGACGGGGTCGTGCATTGGTCGCGACGGTGTCGGCGGGTGTTGCGTTTGAGCGTCACGCTCCTCCAGCAATGTCGCGACCATGTCGCGTACCGAGGCCGGGTCGACGAGGTACCGGTCACCCTGCTGGTCGTCGATGATGGCGCGGAGCTTTCCGGACTTGCACCAGCGCTGGATCGTCCGGACGTCGCGATAGAGCTTGTAGGTGTAGAGCTCGGCGAGCACCTGGTCGACGGTCATGGTGTAGAGGTGTCG
>PWTU01000328.1 GCA_003562775.1 Ignavibacteriales bacterium | reverse complement strand
GTTGAGGGTCCTCTTCTGGACGATTCGCTCCGTTCGTTCGTCGGTGCACTGCCGATTCCCGTCGTATACGGCATGACGTCGGGAGAGCTTGCTATTATGGTGAACCGCGAAAAATGGCTGCGGGGAGGAATTCCCGTCGATCTTGAAGTTGTCCCGGTTGCCGGCTATAACCGGGAGATCTGGTACGATCAAACCGGATTGTCGTGGGTGAACCCCTCGCCGAATGTCCGGTCGATGGAGGCGATTGTTGTCTATCCCGGCATTGCATTGCTTGAGGGAACGAATATAAGCGAAGGACGGGGAACCGGGTCGCCGTTCCTTCTGGTCGGTGCGCCGTTCGTAAACGGGGTGGAGTTGGAGGCGTATTTAAATGAAAAAGAATTGCCCGGAGTTACGTTCGAGAAAACCGTTTTTATTCCGGAATCGAGCGGACATATAAAGGGCGCTCCCAAATACAGCAACATGCACTGCGAGGGTGTGAAGGTTCACATCACAGACAGGGATAAGATAAAACCGGTGGAGCTTGGCTTGTTGATCATTACCGCGATCCGGTCGTTGTATCCCGGGAAGCTCCGTTTCCGCGAGCCGTGGTTCGACCGGCTCATCGGCGCGGGAAATGTGAGACTGCTGATCGAGAAAGGATTAAACGCCGCCGAGATATCTACAATTTGGAGTGATGAGACCTCCGGGTTCAGACAGGTCAGCAAACAGTATTATCTTTACAAAAACTCCGAAGCGGTTGTTGCTTCGAATGAAATCACAAACAAATAGAATAGAACGCAGTATTTATTTATTGAATAAGTTCACCATACGGATTGATATTTTCGATCCTCAGGGGGAAAAGCCATTTGATCTTCATGATCTCGAAATGCAAATGCGGCGGGGTAGTTATCGCATTGCCGGTGTTCCCGACGTAGCCGATAACTTCCCCCTGATGTATTTTTTCTCTAGGATCAAAATCGTTATAAGAATGCAAATGAGCGTAGTAATATATGCGTTTATCCACACCCAATATTCTCACTACATTCCCGCCGTATGTATCCCTCCCGGTATAGAGAATCACTCCGTCGACGGTGTTGAGAACCGTCGTACCGCGGGGTGCGAAGATATCTATACCCTGATGTTTTCTGCCTCCCGATCTCGGTGCGCCGTATGTGTTCTCTATGATAGCACCGGATATATTATATACCGGTATCATTACCTGTTGACTGATTTTCTGATTAAGTATATGACGGTATATGATTTTCCATTCAAGAGGAATAATCAAATATAGAGAAGAAATGGCGATAACGGTTGTTATTACAAACTTAATTTTCATACACGATTTCAAACAACGATCGGACTCGCTCGAAGAACAAGCGACTCTTTTCCGGGTTGCCCGTCTCCGACTTGTGCATCATTTGAACGGTATTGTTCCGGTCGATTAGAAGCGATACCGGATTATCGACATTCAAATCAGCAAGATCCTGGACTTGTTCAACTGTACGGTATTCAAAAGCGGCGCCAAAACGATTGAGATAGTTATCCGAACCATCGGTAAGATAAATATCGATAAACGGCTGATATTTTATATACAGATCGTTAAGAAACCGTATTTCTTCAACCACACAGGGTGAACAACCCTGTTCGGAAAAAAATGTAATGAGCGAGAGTGTGTTTTTGTTATTGACGAGATTTCCGGGAAGTTGTACCTCATCAAAAAATTTTGACGAGCGTACACTTTGCTGCTCACACGCGGTTAACTGATTTGTGAGTATGTTAACTCGGTTCTGGCGCTGGATGTTTGTGTAGAGAAGGAAAATGTTGAGAAGTATGATTAAAAGAATAATTATATGTTTCATTTTTTGTCCTTGTTCAGTGAAAAATGCATCAATTAAGTTGGTAAATTAAGCATGAAAATCATGCAGATGCTCGTTCATTTCTTTATTTATTCACTGATCTGCTTGAGTTTGTTTTGACTTTCTTCTTATCTTTCTTTATCAATGCCACTGAGATATTCTTGTCGATTAAAATGCAGCCTTTTCTTGGCGGTGGGTATCCTTTTTTTGATGGTAATTGAGCCTCTTTTTTGATTGATTCCAATTTAGTTAAAAACAAGAAACTTATTACTTCGTTTCCAGTTGAGACAAAGCATCAGAAAATTTTATATATTTGGCTGATGCACTTTACATCAATGATGCTAATTCCTGTTTATTCGATATGATGTATCTACTATTTAATAGATGCTAAATTACAATAGCGTATATTTATAGTGCCATAATTATCCTCATCTTTTGAAAAAAATATATAGTTATTATCATAGATAGAAATTAATCTTTCTTTAATTTTTGGAATAAATCCTACTTCCTCACCTTCCAAGGTATATATAGCAATAGAATATTTCCCATCAGAATTATCCATCTCGATGTTAACACTTTCTAACTGTATGTATAAATATTTATTGTCGGTTAGAATTTTGTCAACTCGAGTATATTTGCTATTCCTTAACCTTTCTACACCTTCTATTTGTTTCTCCGCTTGATTTGCCGGTAAATCTGATGTATTTAAAGGTTTTACAGAAGGATTATCTATAGTTATATTACCGGTTAATTTTCCAGTGAGCGAATATATATCAATTGATGGAATGATTACATTCGATACATACAGTTTGTTATCAGCTGAAAGTGCAGCTCTCCACGAATATAATAATGTATTGTCTCTATCGATTATACCATAGTAATTTTGCTGCTTGCCTTCACCATCGATTTCCTGAATTATATAGCTTTTACCTGATTGTACCGTGAGTATAAACGTAATATATTTATAATTATTATCATCGTTATCTATAATAAAATAATCCTTCGATAATAGGTTCCCCGGCAGTAGTATTATGCTGTTTAGCGAACCAAATTCATCGTAAACTTTTATTCTTTTATTACCCCAGTCAAGTATAGTAGTTAGTTGATTATCGGGTGTAATTTTAATGTTTACAGGGTATTCAAATTCACCCGGGCCTTTACCCCTTCTACCCCACGTTTCAATATATTCTCCATCAGAATTATAAATATCGACACTATGTAAGATAGGGACAGGAAATATTATCTTATCATTCGTTATACTTGGTGTAGTATAGTTATATACCGGTCTATCCTTGTTTCCGGAAATGGTTAATTCATCTTTAATTACAAATAATTCGTCAAAATGATGAATAAATTTGTCAAAATGATAAATTGCTTGTTTTCCCGAATCGTTATATTCACATGACAGTAATAAAAAAACAACAATTGTTATAAATGTGATGAGGGAAATAAAACGATGTCCGTTAATCATATTAATCGTATAATTCATTTAATATTGATGAAAATTAGAAGCGTTAAGATATTAGTATTTATCCTAACGCTTCGGTTAAGTTAACTTTAGCATTTAATAGTGTAGCAAGGGTAACATTCCATTTCTGGAGGTTGTTGAGATGGTACACAACAAATACAAGTGCCTACATCTGGTATTTCACATATCTCCGGAGTACATGCGGAGGATGCTACGGCATTCGGAATAAACACGCTCAACTTCAACCCCAATAAACTAATATCCCCCGACTCCCCATCGTGCATCCCTATCTGCACGTTAAACAACACCAAAAATACAAACAGGAACGCGGCAACAATCTTAGTGCCAATACGTCCGGCTTTTTTAACTTGAGCTGACATGGCAGCCTCCTTTATATTGTGATTATGGTTATTTATTTAATGAGTCCGTAACATCGAACTCCAACAG
>PWTU01000254.1 GCA_003562775.1 Ignavibacteriales bacterium | reverse complement strand
TGCCGGAGCGGCCTACGTCGTTTTCGGCACCGATCAGGGCTTCCCGGCAGTCATCGATCTCGCCGACGTGGCACAGGGCCAGGGCGGCTTCAAAATCCAGGGCGAGGACAGCAGCGACTGGGCCGGCTGGTCGGTGTCTTCCGCTGGCGACGTCGATGGCGACGGCCTCGACGACCTGATTGTCGGTGCTCCGGCCAGCCGCACCGGCGGCCCGTCTGCCGGCGCCGCCTACGTCATCTACGGCCGCACCGATCCCTTCCCCGCCGTCATCGACCTCGCCGACCTCAGCGCCCCGCAGGACGTGCCGATGTGGTACATCTGGCCGGCCGACGTGGTCATCTCCCCGACCACCGACCGCATCACCTTCGCCATCTATCGCTTCGACACCACGATCGCCGAGACCGTCTACGTCAGCACCGCCTTCGACCGCGGCAGCCAGAACAACAACGACTACGGCGACGCCGACACCCCGGGCGTCTATGAGGGCATCCTCGACAAACCCCTGACCTTCGCCGCCGGCGAGCAGACCCCGCAGAGCGTCACCGTCACCATCAATCGCGACAAGGAACCCGACGCCGAAGCCAAGACCTTCCGCCTCATCATCCAATCCTCCCCCGATCCCGACCCCAACGCCAACCTCCTCTACTCCACCGACTTCACCATCCAATACCCCGCGATCGAAACCCCACCCGACGAGGAAGACGACGACCCACCCCCGGTCGACGATCCGGACGAGGATACACCGCCGGTCGACGACCCGGACGATGACACACCGCCGGTCGACGAGCCCGATGACGACGTGCCGCCGGACCGGAGCTTCGACTTTGCCGCTTTACAACCTGTCACCGGGCCGATCCTCCTCGAATCCGCGAAGCTCGCTCGCGCAGCCTATGAGGCTGGCACCGGAGATGCTGAAGAGCGCAACTGGACCCCACTGCCGAGGAGTCTCTTCCAAGAACCCATCCCCGGCTTCGATGTAGATGGCATCCATAGTGTTGCGGTAGAAACCCTGTCGTCGCTCAACACGACCCTGCACGCCTATCTCGGCGACCTCTCCGGCATACCGACAATGGCGCTGGCCTTCCGCGGGACCGCTGAAGACACTTTCAGAAGCTTTCTGAGAGAACACATTGCGCAGCCCGGACGCTGGGACAAATACTACGCTTCGCACAAGCCGTTCTTGGACGAGGCAGTCGCTTGGGCAAACGAGCAGGGCGTTCAGATTCTCGTCACCGGGCATAGTCTCGGTGGCGTCCTGACGGAATATGCGGCAGCCGATCCGTTGTTCGGCGGCGGGGCGTCGAGCGCCTATTTCGTCACCTACGGATCACCCGGCGCTCCGGTGAACGCCTCCGCACCATTCATTGTCAACTTTCTCCACCTCAATGACCCTGTCGCTGGCGGCAAATCTGTACCGGCCACCACGACTCGCGACGGGAAGGATGTCGTCCTCTTAACCAAGTTCGGCCAAGGCGCTCATAGCCGTTTCAACTACGAGAACTCCATCGAGACCCTCATCGACGAGAGATTCCCGCGCGACGTCATCATTGAAGAGGGATTGCCGCGCGACGACGACCGTGCATTCCCCACGATTGCATACGCACTGAACGCGCTGCCCTCTCAACTCTCGATCTATTTTGGATTTTTTGATCAGACACAGGCCGCCTTTTATCAAGGAGGTGTCTCGGGGTTTTCCTTTGTCCTCGATCTTGGTTTCGGCGCGACGAAGAACCTCGTCGCCCTAGGAAATATCGCTGGTGATAATCTGCCGACACGCGAGTTGGTCGAAGCCTTGGACTTACCGCCGCACGACCTGCCAGTGTCTATTGATCGTCGCACGCCCGAAACCTTTACCGAGACGGCCGACGAGGTTCGAGAGTTCAATTTCAGAATCGAGCAGCCGGCACCCCAGGCCGCTGACAACTCGATGATAGTGATTGGTGGCCTCTATCAAGTAACCGGCGACATCGACTCGGGCTCTGCGATTATCAGATTGGACGAGACCGGTGACGGCCGGATCGATACCATCCTCCGATTCGATGGCGATTACGATCTCGATCTCTTCAATTTCCGCATCACCGACATCGGTCTCGAGATCACCTATGGCGAAGGGCCACCGCCGGACTTCGGCGAGATCCGTGGCACGGCCAACGACGAGACGCTCGTCGGCACAGCCGGTGACGACATCATCCGCGGTGTCGCCGGCAACAACATCATTCGCGGCCTCGATGGCGACGACGTGTTGTTCGCCGGCATCGGTGACGACATCCTCGAAGGCGGCGGCGGCAACAACCAGCTGTTCGCCTATGCGGGGTCGAACATTCTGCGCGGCGGGCCGGGCAACGACAGCTTGCAGGCCTATTCGCCGGAGCTGAACATCCTCGATGGCGGCCCGGGCGACGATATTCTCATCGGCCACAACGGCCCCACTCATTATCTCTTCGCAGCCGGCTGGGGCAACGATTGGATCGACGAGTTCGACTCGAGCCCGACCGGCAAGGAAGACCTCGACATCATCCGCTTCCTCGGCGAGATCACGCCGGATGATCTGACCTTCGAGGTCGGCAGCCCCTTCAGCCCCGACGACCTCTGGATCACCCACCGGACCAACGGCGACACCATACGGGTCATCGACCAGTTCGCCGGCGATCCCCGCAAGCAGGTCGAGCGTGTCGAGTTCGAGAGCCTCCCCGGCCAGTTCATCGACATCACCGACCCCGCCAATCTCGCGCCGATCCCACAACCAGAACCCAACCAACCGCCGATCGCCGGCGACGATCAGGTCGACACCGCCTTCGAGACCGCTGTCATCATCGACGTCCTCACCAACGACAGCGACCCCGACGGCACGATCGACCCCACCACCGTCACCATCACCAGCGCGCCCGGCCGCGGCACCGCCGAAGTCGACCCCGTCTCCGGCCGCATCACCTACACCCCGAACCCCGGCGAGAGCGGCGAGGACAGCTTCGCCTACACCGTCGCCGACAACGAGGGTGCCGTCTCCAACGAAGCCACCGTCACCGTCACCATCGCCGCCGCCGAGGCTCCAACCCCCGTCGACCCCGAGCCAGAACCCGACCCCATCCCGGACCCTGATCCAGAGCCGGAGCCCGAGCCAGAGCCGGAGCCCGAGCCAGAGCCGGAGCCCGAGCCGGAGCCGGAACCGGAGCCCGAGCCGGAGCCCGAGCCAGAACCTGAGCCCGAGCCAGAACCTGAGCCCGAGCCGGAACCTGAGCCCGAGCCCGAGCCGGAACCAGAGCCAGAGCCCGACCCGGAGCCCGACCCGCTAAAGCCGCTCAACGTCATCTACGGCACGCCGCGCACCGACCTCCTGCGCGGCACCAGCGGCAACGACCTCATCTACGCCCGCGGCGGCAACGATATCGTCAATGCCCGCGGCGGCGACGACATCATCGTCGGTGGCCCCGGCAGCAACATCATCAATGGTGGACCCGGTAACGACACGGCGGTCTACGGCGGCCGCTACGCCGACCACCGTGTCGTCAACCTCGGCGCCGCCGTCCTGGTCATCAAGCTCGGCTTCGCCGGCACCGACACCCTGCGCAACGTTCAGTCCATCCAGTTCACCGACGGCGTCTACGACACCGCCGCTCGAACCTTCACCAAGGGTGCTTATGCCAGCCCCGAGGTCGAGGCCCTGATCACCGACCCCGCCTTCACCACCAACCCGACACCCCCCACCGACACCGCCCCAACACCCCAACCCGAGCCGGATCCGGAGCCGGAACCCGAGC
>PWTU01000257.1 GCA_003562775.1 Ignavibacteriales bacterium | reverse complement strand
TGAGGTTTGGGTAACAAACCGCGGTGCGGACTTAGTTTCGATAATCGATGCTCAAACACTCGATGTCATATTTGAATTACCGTCACCTGAATTTCCGATTCGCGCAGCGTTTTCCCCCGACGGACAACACGTCGTCGTTACTAATGCACGATCCGGTGATATAACCGTATTCGATGCTGAAGAACGGTTACGGGTTGGTGTGATACGTCTGGATGAAATTGATGAATTGGTTGCAGACGAAGACCGGTATTTTGTGGAAGAATTTGAGGGCAGCCCGATTCCGATCGGGGTTGTCATCGGTCCCGATAATCGCACAGCGTATGTTGCAAACACCGCGGCCGATGTTGTTGCCGTTGTTGATATAATTTCTCTTCAGGTACTTGATTTTTACAGAACCGGTGCTGAGCCGGATGGTATTGCGTGGACGCCGGTAAGACCGGAGATTTGAGTTGTTTCGCAGAGCGCATAGAGCAAGGCGCAAAGGGAATATTTGATAATGTACGCCATGCTCTATGCCCTCTGCGCCGTGCCTATTCTTTTCAGATCAAAACTGCTTATATTATCTCTCCGGGACAAGATATATTTCAACTCTCCGGTTTTGCGCCTTTCCTTCCGGCGTTTCGTTCGATGCAATAGAATGGTATTTACTCATCCCCGCTGCTTGTATCCGCTCCGGCTCAATCCCCGCTTCTTCCAAAAATCTCACCACGTGCGTCGCCCGGTGGACCGATAATTCCCAGTTGGAGGCATATATACGCGGGAAATCGGGGACGATCATACGGTCGTCGGTATGGCCGACAACTCTGACCAACTGGTTCTGTGCTCCCTGTAAACGCGGGAGTATCGTGTCCAATTGTTGTTTGAATTCTTCACTGATATATGCGCTTCCGGATTCAAAATGAATTCGCTCAACCATTTCCACGGATAATTGCTGCTCAAGTTGGGCTTTTTGGTTTTCGAGCTGTGCTATCTCGTTTTGCATCGCCGTTTGTTCTTCCCGGAGACGATCCAACTCGTCATTTAATGGACCGAGTTGTCCGAAATAGAGATATAATAGCAGAATCAGCAAAACTGCTGCTATGATTGAGGCGATTATTGTGGGTACCTGCATGAATTTCCTCCTTTCAAAAAGTGAATATTCGAACAGCATACACCATACATATAGCATACTTTTTTTATGATAAAAAGTCAATATATTTAAACTTTTGAAAATGTTCCTATGTTTTATATATTATTGAAAGCAGACTTGCGAGGCGCAGTGCGTCGCAAGTTTAAAATTACAATCTGTGCACGGAGTGGGATGTATCGCGTAGTTTATTTTATCTTAATTCTAACGTTGATGGGTGGAGTTGCGTCATTTCAGCTTGATTCCCAAACCCAACAAGACGATCGTACTCTCTATCGTATGGCTCAGCAATACGAACGCGCGGGCGATTACCGGAATGCTTCGCGTCTTTATGAGCGTCTCTATTTGAGAGATCCCGGTAATGTTACATACTTTGACGGTTACCGGCGTATGCTGATGCAATTACGGGAATATGAACGCGCCATTACCATGACCGAAGATCGCCTCGAACGGAATCCCTACGATGCAAATCTGCTCAGTACCCTCGGGAGTATGTATTATCAAGCGGAAGATCGGGAGAAAGCGTTCGAAATTTGGGAAAAGACTCTTGCCATTCAACCTCGAAATGTTGTGCCGTATCAGCAAGTTGCCTCCCGTATGATAGAAAATCGACTGCTCGATCAGGCAATTGAGGTTTATAAACGGGGGCGCGAAAATGTAGGACAGCCGCACCTCTTCGCGAACGATCTCGCATTTTTGTATGCATCAACAATGAACTACCGTGGCGCAACACGCGAATATATGCTGATGCTTGAGCACACCCCACAGCAATTGAGTTTTATACAATCCCGTATGTCGATGTATGTCCTCAGAAACGACGGGCTTGAGCAGGCAATTGAAGTAGTAGAGAATATTGCAGGTCGGAACCGGGACAAGCTGCAATTTCAACGCCTCCTTGCATGGTTGTATCGTGAGGGGAAAGACTTTGAGCGGGCATATACAATTTACAAACAACTGGATCGTTCGCAAAATGCACGCGGCGGAGAATTGTATTCATTTGCTCAAACCGCTTTTCGGGAGCGTGAATATGAGGTTGCGGCGCAGGCATATCGGGATATTTTGGATCGATATCCTGAATTTGAAAGAACACCGCATGTGCGGCTCGGGTATGCCCGGTGTCTCGAGGAGATCAGTCTTAAAGCCGATTCATTATATAAAGCGGTGTATCCCGTATCCCCGCCGGCAACCGATGATCGCATCACTGAAATGCGATCTTCCTACGATGAAGTCATCGAGGCATACCGGAAACTGGTGGAGGACTATCAAGGTACGTCGATCGGAGCGCAGGCATTGTTCCGCATCGGTCTGATTCAATATCGCCGGTACTTCGATCTCGACGGTGCACTTGAGACGCTGCACGAAGTAGCACGGTTATATTCACGCGGCGAGATATACATGGATGCACGCGCGGCGCTCGGTGAACTTTATATTGTACGCGGGTTGCTCGATGAGGCGCTTGCTCAGTTCGATTTACTAATCGAATCGCCGCACGTGAGCGGGGAGTATAAAGACCTTGCCGCGTTGCGGCGCGCTGAAATTAGCTTCTACCGCGGAAAATTTGATGAAGCGCTTGAAGAACTGGACGAACTTACAAGGAAATCGCATTCGAGCTATGCTAACAATGCCATCGAACTCCAAACGTTTATAATAGAGAACCGCGAACCGGCAATTCGCGGTGTTCGCTCCGACGATGCACTTGTACTGTACGCCCAGGCGATGCATCAAAAACGACAACAACGGTATCCGGAAGCTATTGCGACGCTGGAACATATCGTTGAGGAATTCCCCAATGCGCTGCTTGTCGATGATGCACTGCTTACTATCGGTGATCTGAATTTTTCGATGCAGCGTTTTGACGATGCGATTTCGACATACCGCCGCATCCAATCGCTTGAAGATAGATCGATACTTCAAGATCGCGCGCTTATGCGCATTGCCGAAGTTTATCACCACGGAACCGGCGAACGCGAGCGAGCAATCGAAGCATATGAAGATCTGATCATCGAACATCCGCGGTCGATGCTCGCTACCGAAGCAAGAAAACGGATACGGCTGCTGCGAGGGGATCCGAGCTGATGGTGGTTATTAGTTAATTGTTATTAGTTATTTGTACATTACACGGATAATAAATGCCGACAATTTTATATATAATGGGATGGCGTTTTTTCTTTTATGCAAATGAAGGAAATGAGCCCATTCATATACACTGTCTAAAAGCGGAAAAGGAATGTAAGTATTGGTTAGATACTGAAAATTTTGATGTCCAGGAAGCATTTAGTTACCAAATGAATAATAAAGATAAAAGGCAAGTTAAAAAGATTATATTTGAATATATCGAAAGAGAGTGGGAAAAATTTCAAAAGGAACAAAAATATGAAAAAATACCACAAAGTAAAAGATATTCAATTTACTGAAAAAACTCTTATAATTAATATCGATGGTAAGAGTTATGAATTCGACTTAATCAATATATCGAAAAGATTAGCGAAAGCTTCAGTTAAAGAAAGAGAGGTGTTTAAAATTTCTCCGTCCGGTTATGGCATTCATTGGCCGTTATTGGACGAAGATTTATCAATAGATGGCTTGTTGGGAGTTAAGCATAGCCCAAAACCAAAAGAAGAATTTTCTCAATATTGAATTGTGTTCCATAAAGACCAAGGTATTAGAGCTTTATGAAGTTTATTTTTGTAACTGTATTGATCGTTACTCTATCAATCCCGGCATCACCCCAGGAGATGATGCTGATCCCTATGGATCTTCGGCAGTCCGAACATCTCAAAGCATACGGCATTGCATATATGGCATTGGAAAAACAAATCGATGTGGATTGGTTATTGAATTATCGCGGCGGGTCGTTCCTTTTGCAGTATCACGATGTTATTGCACGTGAATGCCGTATACGGAATGTCAGCTATGAAAGGATAACTGGAACACAAACAGCTCAAATTTACGCCGAAGTTCAGGCGGAAGATGCAAACATGGACGTGGTTCGATGCGAAACACCGCCGAAGATAGCAGTCTATGTGCCGCCGGGATTTCAACCGTGGGACGATGCCGTGACGCTTGCTCTTGAGTATGCCGAGATCCCCTATGATAAAGTCTTTAATAAGGAAGTGCTCAACGGCGATATCTATGAGTACGATTGGCTGCATCTGCATCACGAAGATTTTACCGGTCAGTATGGAAAATTTTATGCAAGCTACTCAAACGCGCCCTGGTATATCGAGAAAGTACGTACTTACGAACAAATCGCGGCAGAGTTGGGCTTCGAAAAGGTTTCGGAAATGAAGTTGGCAGTAGTCCTTGCGATCAGAGAATACATTGCTTCAGGTGGTTTTGTGTTCGCAATGTGTTCGGCAACCGATACATTCGATATTGCGCTTGCCGCCAAAGATGTCGATATCGTGGATGTGATGTACAACGGCACCCCTCCGGATCCGGATTTTAACGAGAAGCTGGATTTCTCACAGACGCTTGTGTTTGAGAATTTCGAGGTTGAAGAGAATCCGCTGCGTTACGAATTCAGCAATATCGATATTCCGCCGACCGATATGGGGCCAAGCGTACCGCGGGAAGCTGATTACTTTACGTTATTTGAATTCTCCGCAAAACACGATCCTGTGCCGACTATGCTTACACAAAATCACGTAAACGTCATATCGGGATTTATGGGACAGACCACTAACTTCGACGAACAGTTTATTAAACCGCATATTGTTATTATGGCGAAGCGCGAAGGAAGCCGTGAGGTGAAGTATATACACGGCCAGTACGGACGCGGAACATTCACTTTTTACGGTGGGCATGATCCCGAGGATTATATGCATGCAGTCGGCGACCCGCCGACCGATCTATCGCTGTATCCAAATTCTCCGGGATACCGGCTGATATTAAATAATGTATTGTTCCCTGCGGCACGACCGAAACCGCAAAAGACCGATGTGTTCGATGCGGAAACTATATTTCCGTTGATCGGTGATGCACAGTGATTTAGTAATTGGTTATTGGTTATTGGTTAATGGTTATTCGGAGCGTGGCTGTCCATACTATTAACAATTAGCAATTAACTGATAACCAATAACCTCTGATCAATAATAAATCATCAATAATAAATAATAAATCATTCCAATGCCCTGGATAATAAGCACACACCTGACGTTCGGAATCGGGATCGCGTTAATATATTTATATTTTTTCTTTCATTTGCGAAGTTCAATCAAAGCACTTCGCGGCGAGAGTTCAACGAAGTATGCAAAGCTGACTATTCCCATTCTTATTTATTTTAATCTATTCCCGCTTATTACCATTTCCGGATATCTGATAAATCCATCGTATATTACCAATGCCGTAGCGGGTTATGTTCGAATGTTCGATCATTTTTTTGTCGTACCATACTGGGTCGGATTTGCCTTTGTCGGACAAATGTTTTTATGTATGCTTGTCCTTGATGCGATGAAACTTATATTCCTCCCGGTATCCTTAAAATATAAACCTCAATGGCTTCGCGCAAAATCATATCTTTTTCTTGGTGTTGCGTTTTTTCTTATTGCATACGTTCCGTCGAAAGCATATTTCGATACGAATACTGTCCGCATCGTCGGGAAAGAGTTCAGTATTCCCGGGTTGCCCGAGCAATTGGATGGACTGCGCATTGCACATATAGCCGATTTGCAGGCGGATCCGCGTACGCGGGAAAAGAAACTCAACCGGTATGTAAGAAAAATCAACAAGCTCGAGCCGCATCTGGTTGTGCATTCGGGTGATCTTGTTACATCCGGGAAACAATTTATCGAAATGGGTGCACAAGCGCTCGGTTCTGTTCAGGCAGAGTATGGTGTGTATGCGTGCGTCGGGGATCATGATCATTGGGCGGGATCGGATTCGATTCGGGCTGCGCTGACAAAACACAATGTGGTTTATCGCGATAATAAAAACGAATTTGTGGCGATCAACGGGACAACTGTCGGCATTAGTCTGGTAACCGACATTTATTCACGCCGGATCTCCGATGAAAAGCTTGACTCGCTTGCCTTCGATCTTGAACGGGCGGATTTGCGAATCATCGTTCCGCACCAAGTTCCGGAGCGACTGGTCGACCGCGCTCAGGAGCTTGGTTATCATCTCTTTCTTGGAGGACATACGCACGGTGGACAGGTTGCATTTGGCATTCCCGGTTTGTTTAAGATTCAAGGTTCACGTACCGAAACACCCTACGTGACGGGTTTTTTCGATCTCGGCTCAATGCTCGTGAGCGTAAATAACGGATTGGGATTGACGCTTGCACCCATTCGCTTTCAGGCGCCTGCCGAGGTATCGTTGATAACGGTCAGACGTGATAATTCTTGACATTGATGAAAGAGCATAGTAATTTATTTATGGTAATTAGAAGGCGGGACTTGATATGCAAAATACCTCAATAAAATATACATATTCCGATCTTCTCACCATTCCAGAGGATACCAACCGGTACGAAATTTTCGAAGGAGAACTTATCGTGACACCGTCGCCAATTCTTAAACATCAAGCCGTTGCGCGAAATATAACATATGTATTTGAAGAATATATTCGGAAAACAAAAACAGGTGAATTATATTATGCACCCCTTGATGTTTATTTTGACGAGAGCACGGTAATGCAGCCGGACATTATATTCGTCAGCAACGAACGCAAACACATAATAGAGGAAAAAAGAATCATCGGCGGTCCGGACCTTTTGGTTGAAATACTTTCGGATAGCACCGAAGAACGTGACCGGGGATATAAATTCCGCCGATATGCACGGGAAAACGTGCGCGAATATTGGATCGTCGATCCCGAAAAACAAACAATTGAAATATACGAAAACGCTGAAACCGGTTACCGGTTGAACGACAAATATACCGGTAACGACGAGATTAAATCGTTGATTTTTCCCGGATTAAGATGTAAAGCGGCCGATATATTTAAATAATCCACACAATATAAGACCGGCAACTGAAAACCGACAACCGGAAACTATTCCCTCAACAAAAATCGCATGTTATTCAAATCTCCGTCAATCCCGCTTCTTGATTGCAGACCAAATATTTCCATTATCAGCGGATAAATATCGACGCTGCGAACCGTACCGGTGCGATATCCGTTTTTGAATGCAGGACCCATTGCATAAAATATCCCGTGCATATCGATGTGCTTGTTATCGTAGCCGTGGTTGCCGCCCGTTGCAAAGTAACCGCGGGCAGGGTCGTACGGCCATGGAGAAAGCGACCAGCCGATATCTGCAACGACAAGTATGGGCATTATGTACGGATGGGCGGAGTAGTGCCAGTATGCCGGCGTTTCCTCTTTCAGATATACCCTGTAGTTTTCTTCGTTTTCTTTTAATCTACGATAAATCGGTTCGGCATCATCCGGATTGTCGGGTCTTACCATCATCACCGGGCCGACGCCGTCGGTCACGACGTCGTATTCGCCGAAAATATGGTGAAGCTCAATGACGCGATCGGGACTGACTTCGGTCATTCCATGATCAGAGACAACAATGATATTTATTTTATCGAGCATATTGATATCTTCAAGTCGGTCCAGCAATACACCCATTATGCTGTCGACCAGAGCGATGCTTGCATTTAACTCATCACTGTACGGGCCGGTTCGATGTCCTTCCGAATCGACGTCGGAATAATATAGGGTAAGAAATTGAGGCCGCTCATTTTCCGGAAGCTGCAGCCATTCGATAATACCTTCGACACGGTCGAGATGCGGCCGGCTGCTGTCGTACCGGTGATAATAATGCGGACGCCGGTATTCAATATCTATTTCGGAGCCGACCCAGAAATAACTGGCGGTGATGATGCCGTTGCGGCGCAATGTTTCCCAAATCGCTTCTGCCTGGTAATACTTTGCATTCTCGACCATATCCCGGTTGCCCAGTGTGAAACGTTCACCCGTTTCCCAATCAAAGAAACTGTTTGAGATCATACCATGGTTCTCGGCGTGCAAACCGGTGACGATCGAGTAATGGGTCGGGAATGTTTTTGTCGGGAATACCGGTTCGAGCGACAGCGCCTCGACACCGTTTTCGGCTATCCATTCGATGTTGGGAGATAGTCCACGATCGATATAATCCCAGCGGAAACCGTCCAGTGAGATAAGAAGAACATACGGACGTTCGGATGCGTTTGCGTGTAATGCGAGCGAGAGCAGAATAAAAATAAACAGCGCTTTCAATTTTCTCATTATCGGAATCCTTTCGCTTGATTTCTTTCACTGAATATGCGATACTATATAATTATGCAATATACGATTCTGTATGATAAATATGAAGTCTCATTGTAATTTAGTTATTCCGAAATGGAGGTATACTATGGATGGTAAAACGATCGGTTTTATCGGCACCGGAATGATGGGACAACCGATGGCAATACGGTTGATCGAAGCCGGTTATAGTGTAAAAGTATGGAACCAAACTCCCGAAAAAGCGACGCAGCTTGTTAACCGGGGCGCTGAACGAGCGCCCACGGTGAGGGAGCTTGCCCGGAATTGTTCGATAGTGATCTCGATGGTCACAGATGATGATGCACTTCGGTCGGTTTCGGAGGGTGAACAAGGTTTGGCGGCGAATCTGGGCAAGGATGCGGTCGCCGTTGATATGAGTACGATATCGCCTTCATTGTCGAAGTTGCTTAACCGAAAATATAAAGAAAACAATGCGTCCTATATTCAGGCGCCGGTGCTCGGCAGCATTCCACAGGCGACCGACGGTACGCTGCTTATCTTTGCAGGCGGTGATGAAGATGCAATTAAAAAAGTCCAACCTGTTTTCGATGTACTTGGAAAACGAACATGGAAGTTTGAAAATCCGGAGCAGGCAGCAACGATAAAGCTTACCTGCAATCTTTTCATCGCAAGTATGATCAACACGCTGGGTGAAGGATTATTAATGACAAAGAAAGCGGGTATAGATGGAAACATTCTGCTTGAAATATTAAACGAATCCGCACTCGGCGCGCCGATGTACCAGACAAAAGGAAAGTCGCTGCTTGAGCGGAGATTCACTCCGCGGTTTATGGTACAGCATATGGCGAAGGATCTTTCGTTAATACGTCAGGCGGCGCAAAATTCAGGCATACCCATGCCGGCTGTTGGAATAATCCACGATTTGTTTGTCAGCGCGGTGAATAAAGGATACGGTGAAGAAGATTATTCGGCTGTGGTGAAGGTGCTGGAGGAGATGGCGGGGGAGGGTGAGAAACGGTGAATCGGGGAAACGGAGTGTTGGTGATGTCCATCTAAAGTGATTTTTTGCAAGAACTATTGATTCCAATTTAAAATTTCCATATACTTACCTAAGTATTTAATAAACAACTTATGTAATAAGAAATATGGTAAACACTTATGCTTCAATCCTGGCTTGATAATCGGTATCAATTACTTTATGAGAAATTTTCCACCCGGCCTTTCCGGCTCGCCGAAGCGGAAAAGGTCCTGAAAGAGAAATTTCAAGACTCAAAACAGAACACCAACACGATCATCTCCGAACTGCGTAAGAAAAAACTGCTCACCACCGAGATCAATCCCGATGATGCCCGGAAGAAAATATACAAATTTATCGAGCAGGAAAAAATCATTTCCGAAAAATTAGCCGTGGGTGAAGTCGAGCTATCGCGCAACGGACTGCATACCATACTTAAGAAAGCAGCCGATCTAATACGAACGCGCGTCGATTACACGTTTATTCTTATCATGCTCTTTTTCAAACGCATCAACGATAAGTGGGAGCGTGAATTCGAGGAAGCATACAACGAGGCGCTTGAAACGGGATTGAGCGAAGAAGAAGCCCGCACCGAGGCGAAGAATGCAATTTACCACGACTTCGATATTCCCGATGGATATACGTGGGAAGATCTCCGTAAAGATACTTCCCGTCTCCCGGAAAATTTTTCCAGGGCACTGAAGCTTCTCGCGGAGAGAAATCCCGAGCTGCGCGACGTGTTCGAGTACGTCGAGTTTACCCAGTTTACCTCCAGCCGTGAAAACGCGGAGATACTCCGGCAGCTTGTCGAGTTGTTCAGTGCACGTTCTTTGCGCCACGTTTCGCCGGATATACTCGGTGATGCATACGAATGGATACTCAGATACTTCGCCCCCTCGAAAGCAAAGGAAGGTGAAGTTTACACAGCACGCGAAGTGATCAACCTGATTGTTCACATGCTCGATCCGGAACCCGGACAGAGTATATACGATCCCGCGCCCGGTTCCGGCGGGATGCTTATTATGTCGTACGATTACGTGAAAGAACGGTATGGCAAAGAGGAGGCGGATAAATTATTTTTGTACGGTCAGGAAGCGAACCACAAGACTCTTGCCCTCGCAAAAATGAACGCCTACATACACGATATCCGCAACGCGAATCTTGCATTCGGCGATACGCTTTTGTACCCGAAGTTCAAAGAAGCCGATACGCTCCGCACGTTCGATATGGTCATCGCGAATCCGCCGTGGAACCAGGACGGGTACGGTGAGGATGAGCTGAAGGGTGCCGAATTCCGCCGTGACCGGTTCCGGTACGGATTCACGCCGAAGCAGTCCGCCGATTGGGCGTGGATACAGCATATGCTTGCATCGGCAAAAGATGAGAATGGGAAAGTAGGCGTGGTGATCGACAACGGATGTCTGTTTCGCGGCGGACGGGAAAAGGCAGTTCGTGCAGAGGTATTAAAAAACGATCTCATCGAAAGCGTCATCCTGTTGCCCGAAAAATTATTTTACAATACCGGCGCACCGGGTGCTATCCTGATACTGAACAAAAACAAACCGAAAGAACGCCGCAAGAAGATCCTTTTCATTAATGCAAGCAAAGAATTCGAAAAGCACCCCGACGTCCGGAAGCTGAACAAGCTCGGCGATGTGAACATCGAAAAAATTGCCGCAGCATACAAAGAGTTCAAAGAAGAAACCGGTTTCTCGAGGATCGTCGATCTTGAGGCAATCGAGGAGAACGATTATAATCTGAACGTAACGCTGTATGTATTTCCTGAAGAAGAAATTGAGGAAATCGATATAGATAAAGAGTGGCAGGAGTTGAAGAGTATCGACAAAGAGATTGAGGAAGTTGAGAAGAAGCTGGAGGGGTATTTGAGGGAGATTGGGTGATGTTTGCTTTTCCGGTTTCAGGAATATATATTGGATACTATTGTATCCATATGGCTACAATAGTATCCAATAAATAAGAGAGGTGTAGATGAAGTTACATAATATTCTTGATGAAGTGCTGAAATCCAAATCGCATATTATGGTATTGAGGGTATTGCAGGATACGGCGCAGGGGTATACCGGGCGTGAAATAGCGCGATTATCCGGATTGACGCACCGGGCTTGTTTGCAGGCGTTGACGAACCTCGAAGATCTGGCAATTGTACAAAGAAGGCGCGGCGGAAGAGATCATACATTTACACTAAACCGGAAAAATGTTATAGTAAGCGACGGGATTCTTCCTTTGCTTGATCTGGAAAGGAAACTCCTCGATCGATTGCAACAGTACATCAAGCGGCGTTTTGCTAAACATACCGAAAGCATCATGCTTTTCGGCAGCGTCGTTCGCGGTGAGGAAACGGTTGGCAGCGACATGGATGTATGTTTCGTTGCCGGGAATAAATCGAAATTAAAAGAGGTCGAAAATATTGTCCACGAACTTCAACCTGCAGTGAAACAAATGTTCGGTGCAGACCTGGCACCGGTATATTACACGGCAGCCGAGTTTAAAAAATATTATATGCAGGATAAATCTCCGGTTGTTGATATTGTGCATGAGGGAAAACGGATATCAGGATCATCGGTAAAGAGTCTGATCAATGCCGAAAAAGAGCATACGTAAGAATATTGACCGTGCTAAAAGCAGTAATTATAGAACCGTTGCCGACAATTTTTATCACGGCGCCGATGTTGCTAAGGAATATGAATACTGGAATGCCGCGGGTGTTTTGATTGTACATGCCGCTATTGCATTTGCTGATGCTGTAACAATTAAAATCGGGGGAGTGAAGAGTCAGGGAGAGAATCATTACGATACGGTTGCTTTAATCGATGAGCTTGTTACACCTTCGGCGGATAAGCAGAAAGCGCTCAATCAGCTCCGTAAAATTATTGCCCATAAAACATCGGTATCATACAGCGGCGACATTTATAGTAAGAAGGATGTTGACCGGCTCTGGGTATTATTGGAACGGTTTAGAAAGTGGGCGGTAATGGTTTTGAGATGAATCCCATTGATGTACATATACAAAAAAGCAGGACCTACATCCGCCCCTGTAGACGGGTTTGGTACCTGCGATTGAAATATAGAAGTTATTGAAATGATTTACAACGGATTGTGTATATGTTTTCAATACCTTGTTATTAGGTAAAGAATACCTATGAATCTATCGCTTCAAAAATTGAACACCGAGTTCCTAAACCAACTTCGCAACCTCCACTGGCGCCAGTGGGCGGCGCTCGGTGTGGCGGCTGATATCGAGCCGGAAAAAGATTCAGTGGTCGATATCGAGGCACTGATTGTATCCACATTCGCAATGCGTAAACTCGATCTTCGGATGTTCGAAGGAATGATCGAATGGGTGTTTACGAATAAGGAATTTGTTTTCGGATCGAGAACCAGCCGGATAGCGCGTGAGTTTGCAAACCGTAAACTCGGCAAGAATGTACGGTTGATTGACGAGGATAAAGTTGAAGTTTTAAAACAGATTATTAAATATCGTTCTGTGTACAAGTATATACGTGAAGGTATTCCGAAAAATCTCGTGGCAATGGATGATGAGGAGTGGATGGGCAAAAAGGATACGTTTGAATTCAGAGATATAATAACAAAACCCGCATACTCCGATATGTCAACGCTGCACCTGCGGCTCCGAAGCTACTTCGGAACCGACGCCCGTGCAGATGTGATGATGTATTTGCTGCTTAACAATAAGGGAAACTCCTACTCCATCGCAAAGGAGATATACCACGACCAGAAAAACGTATACCGCATCCTCGAACAGTGGTCGGATGCCGGTATCGTACAAAAAATAGAAGAACCGAGAAAGAACCGGTATTCGCTGAACGGTAAAAAAGGTTGGCTGAAAGTATTTGGTTTTAAAAACGTTCCGAACTATGTACCGTGGGTTCGGACCTTTCTATTGTACGATACGATAGCGAAAGCGCTCGTGACCGAGCCGTGGCATAGTGATGAGTATTTGATGGGTTCGTTGCTGAAAGATCTGGAGAATGAGATGAAAGCAGTTGCGATGGTGAATGCGGGAAGAGGTATTGTAGGAAAATTACAGGAATATGTACGGAAATACTTGTTGAGAGAGACGGGATAACAGATCAGAAAACCTGTCTCGTAAGGGAGATTACCTTCGGTGAACAAACAACGTTTCATGAATCTCCCTTACGAGACACGAGAAGCAGAAATTTTGTAAGCTTTTGTCCATATATTATTGTGCAATAAATAAAAGAACCAATATTCGTTGACGTGAAGAAGATATGGTTGAATGTATTCGATTTTTTAAAAGGTTTCGATATTGAAATGTTGTGTAATATAGTTCAAAAAACCTTATTCAACAACATAAACCTTAGTAGCACATAATGATGACAAAAATTCAACCTTATTACCTTCTTAACACGGATAAAATAAAAGGTAATAAGGTTCGGTCCTTGCGTGGTTTGTGTTTTGCTACTAAGCAAATTTATTATTTTTAACCACAAAGATACAAAAGACACAAAGAATAATTAATAGAATAAACGATACATAATAACGAGTTTTGTGCTAAAATAAAAATGAGCTGAAAGAAAGTT